>JAFADT010000245.1 GCA_023424585.1 Pseudomonadota bacterium | reverse complement strand
GCGACCGACAGGGGCACGGGCGCGGGATGGCGGGGCTCCAGCCGCAGGCTGCCCGGCACCGGCGTGTCCTGGCGGAGCGAGGCGGCGGCGAAGGCCCCCGGCGCGTCGCGACGCGAGGACGCGGCCTCGCCCGCGCTCCACGGCTGCTCCAGGGGCAGGCGCAGGACGGGGGTGCCCTCCACGTCCAGCGTCTCCAGCCCCATGCCGTTGGTGAGCGGCACCTCCGCGGGCGACACGAACAGCAGGCCGCCCGGCGCGAGCGCGCCCACCAGCCGGCTCAGCACCGCGCGCACCAGCTCCGGCGTGAAGTAGATGAGGACGTTGCGGCAGAAGATGGCGTGGAAGCCCAGGAACGGCACCGCGTCCGTGGCCAGGTTGTGGCGGCGGAAGTCCACCGTGCGCACGACCTCCGGGGCCACGGTGTGCTGCGAGTCCGACCCGGACGCGCCCGGGTGCGGCACGAGGAAGCGCTTCTCCAGCTCCGGCTCGATGCGCCGCAGCGACCACGGGCTGTACGCGGCGGCCCTCGCGCGCTGCAGCGCCCGGCCGGACACGTCCGTCGCCAGCACGCGGAAGCGCCCGCCGTTGCCCAGCCCCGCGGCCATCAGGGCCATGGCGATGCTGTAGGGCTCCTCGCCGCTCGCGCAGCCCGCGCTCCAGACCTGGAACGGGCCGCCCTGGTGCTGCCGGGCCCGCGTCGCCAGCGCGCGCAGGTGCTCCGGGTGGCGGAAGAAGTAGGTCTCGCCGATGACGGCGTGCTCGATGAACGCCTCCACCGCCGTGGGCTCGCGCAGGAGCAGCTGGCGCAGGAAGGCGGGCTCGGACATCTGGCGCGACAGCGCCGCGCGCGACACCGCGGGCTCCAGCGAGCGACGCAGGCTGCTCGCGAGCGTCAGGCCGCAGGCGCCCTGGAGCACCTCCTCGACCTTCGCGAGCGTGGCGTCGTCGAGAAGCCCGTCGCTCACAGGCCCTCCGTCCCGCTCAGGAGCACGCTCGTGCGCAGGAGCGGACGCAGCCCCTCCGGCGTGCGGCACAGCCCGGCCATCAGCCCCGTGCCGTCCCAGGGCATCTTCTCCTCGCCGCCCTGCGAGCCATCCACCAGCGCCGGCGCCTCCACCAGGTCCCGCACCCGGTCCACCAGCAGCGCCACCAGCCGGCCCACGTCCAGCACCACCAGCAGCGAGTCCAGGTCCGGCGTCCGCTTCACGCCCAGCAGCCGCGCCAGGTCCACCACCACGGCCGGCGTGCCCCGGTACACGAACGAGCCGGGCACGTGCACCGGCGCGCCTGGCAGCGGATCCATCGCCACCAGCCGCACCACCTCCTGCACCAGCTTCGCGGGCACGAGCGCGGCCGTGTTGCCCGCCTCCACGGTCAGGTAGAGGCCGGGCAGCCGGACCTCGCCCTGCAAGGAGGCGAGCTCCTGGCGCAGCTGGTTCTGCTCGGCCTCGAGCGCGCTCAACCGCTGTTGTACGGAGACCCGGCGCACCTGCGTGGGAACGGGGACTCTGGGGGTTTCGGCCATCTGAAGAACTCCGCCCACCGAATGGCAGGCAGGGAGAAAAACCGTAATCCGGGAGCCCCGCCCAAAGCAATGCGGGCTTGCCCGAAGGTCGCGACTCACATCCCCCCCTGCGACCGGGGTCGCGCTTGCCCCGACGTGGTGGATTCCGGACCCCCTCCGGATGCGCCCCACCGGTGAGTTGTGGTTGGATGCGGGTGCGCTGCCATTGCCGGAGAAACCATGCTGCACGCAGCTTCGAGGGGATACGAATGATCAAGAGCGATTCCCCGAGCCCTGAGGCCCCGGGAACGGATCCGCTCATCGGCCGGACGTTGAACGGCCGCTTCAGCATTCTGGAGCCCCTGGGCGTGGGTGGAATGGGGAAGGTGTACCGCGCCCTGCAGAAGCCGCTGGAGCGCGTGGTCGCGCTCAAGGTGCTCAACCCCAACTTCCCAAGCGCCCGCGACCCCGGCTTCCAGAAGCGCTTCCTGCGCGAGGCGTCGCTGACGTCGAAGCTGCGGCACCCGAACACCGTCACCGTCATCGACTACGGGCAGACGGACGACGGCATCTACTACATCGCGATGGAGTACCTGGAGGGCCGCACGCTCGCGCAGGTGCTGGGCCAGGCCGGGCCGCTGCCCTGGGCGCGCGCGGTGTCGGTGGCGCAGCAGGTGTGCCGCTCGCTGCGCGAGGCGCATGCGCTGGGCATCATCCACCGCGACCTGAAGCCCGCGAACATCATGATCCTCAACGAGGCGGATCAGGACCTGGTGAAGGTCCTGGACTTCGGCCTCGTGAAGTCCGTGGCGCCGCAGCAGGAGGGGCCGGTCAGCCCCGAGATCACCCAGAACGGCACGTTCCTGGGCTCGCCGCAGTACATGGCGCCGGAGCAGGCGCGCAACGTGGCGGACGCGCGCAGCGACGTGTACTCGCTGGGCATCATGATGTTCCAGATGCTGATGGGTCGGCCGCCCTTCATCGCGCGCGACCACATCGAGCTCATCTTCGCCCACTACAAGGAGCCGCCCCCCACCTTCCAGTCCGTGCGCCCGGACCTC
Source organism: Pseudomonadota bacterium (assembly GCA_023424585.1). Taxonomy (GTDB): domain Bacteria; phylum Myxococcota; class Myxococcia; order Myxococcales; family Myxococcaceae; genus Corallococcus. The sequence continues at coordinate 442 of JAFADT010000245.1, read as the reverse complement.
CCGGTGCCGCCGGAGATCGAGATGGTGGTGCGCCGCTGCCTGGAGAAGGATCCGGCGAGGCGCTTCCAGACGATGGACGAGCTGCTGGAGGGCCTGCGCGAGGCGCACATGGCCGCGGGCGGCAACAGCGGAGTGTTCCGCCGGCTGGGCGGCGCCACGACGACGGGGCCCTATCCCTCACCGCCCACGACGGGCCCCTACGCGTCCCCGCTGTTCGCCAACGTGGGCAACGCGGAGCCCGCGGACGGCGGGCTCGCGGTGGACATCAGCGTGGAGGTCCCGGCGGACGTGCAGCGCGCCCGCCAGCGCACGCTCATGATGGGCGCGCTCGGCGGCGTGATGGTCGCGGGGCTGGTGGGCATCACGCTGTTCTTCCTGCGCGGCGGCGGCCCGGAGGAGAAGCCCGCGCAGCCGGTGCCCCAGGCCGCGGCCCCCACGGCGC
>JAFADT010000338.1 GCA_023424585.1 Pseudomonadota bacterium | reverse complement strand
CCCCCGACCGTCCCCGGGCCGCGAGCCTCAGCCCCGCTTCGTCATGTCGAACAGCGCGCGGGCCTGCGGCCCCAGGAACCCGTCGAACCCTGCCGCGCGCTGGGCGATCTCGAAGTACGCATACGGCCACGCGCGCGTGCCCCCTCCCCGGAGCGTCAGGGGCAGCGGGGCCGCGTGCGTGGCCGTCTGCCTGAGCGCCGTGCCGGGCGCGCCCTCGATGTCTGCCTTCATGGGCACGCCCGCTTCACGCATGCGCCCCTGCCACGCCTCCACGTCATCCACCGCGCCGGTGAAGTGATTCACCTTGCGGCCGAAGGCCAACAGCCACGCGCCGTACTGCGTCTCCCGCTCCAGCTCCAGGAGCGCGGCCTCGTCCGGGGGCGGCGGCGCCGTGAACCACGCCGCGAGCGCCGCCACGTCCTCCGGAGGCGGCGGGTCCACCGGCAGCGCGGCGAGCAGCTCGCGGGCGCGCGGCGAGAGCTCCTCCTGCTTCAGCTCGGACACGAAGACGCGCGGCAGTCCCTCCGGGTGGGACAGGTGGATGGCCGACAGGTGCGCGTCCGGGAACGTGTACGCGCCCGCGGGCCGCCAGCCGAGGCGCTCGAACACGCGGGAGAACAGGGCGATGCCTCCCTCCGGCCGCGCGAGGGTGCGGAACGCGACGTGGTCGTTGCGGAAGTGCCCTCCGGACAGCGCCACGAAGGTGCGCGCGAAGGGGACTTCGGAGGCGTAGCGCTCCCACAGCAGGTCCAGCAGCCGGGAAGCGGCGGAAGCGGAGGTCGTCATGCGCGGCAGTCTACGCCGCGCGCTCCGGGACTTTGGGCGCCATCCCCCCGTCATCGCCCCCGTGGGGCAGGGCGCCTCCGTCCCGCCCGCGCCCCCCGGAGCGCCGCCTCCGCTATGGCACCGACACCGCCTGGAGCGCGGCGCGGCCAGTCGCGACGCGCGGGAGGGACCCGACAGCAAGACATACGACTCCAGGCGCGAACCCGGAGGCAGCCCACGAAGGGCACGCGGCCCCACGCCTCCCCCCGGGCGGGAAATGAATGATGTGGATTGTGGAACGGCCGGGGAGACAAAGCCTGACGGAGCGCAGGCCGGAGCGACAAAGACAGACGGCGCCGCGTTCATCGCATCCCGGCCCCTGGCTCGTCACCCCTCCCTCCCTTGGACAGGGGATGACAGGGGTTGCCGGGAGACCGGGCTCCGCTGGGGCCACGGCCTTCCGGGTACGATGCGCGCCATGGCTCTTCCTCTCCGCACCGTGCTGCCCCTGCTGGCCTGCGCGCTCGGCGTCTCCTCCTGCTACTGGCTGGACGACCTGCCCCGGGCCACGGGGGAGTGCCGGGGCACGTACCAGGGGCGGCGCGTGCGCTGGCCGCTCCAGGAGTTCTCCGCGCTGGTGCACCGCTCCGGACAGGGCGAGCTGCCGGACACCTTCATCGACCTGGACTACACGCCGGAGGACGAGCCGGTCCTGGAGGGCTTCGGCGTGGACATCCACCTGGTGGAGGGCGTCCGGGTGGAGAAGGCCCGGACCGTGAGCCTCATCCCCCGGGAGACGCAGCTGGTGCCCACGGAGTCGTCGCTGGTGACGCGGTGGGTGGGGAACATCGGCGCGGGGGCCGGCTACCTCTCCCCGCCCGGCGTCCCGGTGGATGGCTCGGTGACGCTGGAGGACGTGACGGCGTCCGCCGCGCAAGGCCGCTTCGTCTACCGCTACGCGGACGGGGACACGCTGACGTGCACCTTCGACGTGCTGGAGGACGTCGAGGAATGAGCGGGCGGAGCCTGCTAGCCTCCCGGCCATGGGCGTCCACGACTACCGATGCAGTGTCTGCGGTCCCCCCGCGTCGTTCGCCTGCGGGGAGAAGACCGGCGAGGAGTGCGAGGAGGACGGCATTGGCGACGACGAGGCCGTGCTGGAGCTGTTCTTCTTCGCCGCAGACGAGGCGCCGGAGGATGCCGACGCCTTCGAGGAGGCCCGGGGCCGCGCCCGGCGCACGCGGACGCAGGCCTTCGGCTACGACTGGGGGGAGTGGGAGTTCGTCCCCAGCCTCAACTACCGGCGGCTGCTCATGGACGACGATGACGCCACGGGCGTCTGGCGCATCGAGCCGTTCGACGAGGACACGAGCGACGGCAGTCCGGTCTCCTTGGAGATTCCCGAGGACGAGCGCGTCTGGGTGGTCAATTACTGCTCCAGCTGCCACCCGCTGTTCGTGGAAGGCAAGGCGCCCGCGGACGAGCCCTGTCTGGAATACCTCCGGGCCATCGCCGAGAACCTGGGCCTGGACTTCGACGGCGTGAAGGGGAGCGCGGACAAGCCGGCCTTCATCGCCACCGTGCGGGAGCGGGTGGCCCGCAGGCGGCCCGTGTCCCGCTGAGCGCTGTTCAGCTGGCGGAGGCGCGCGGGTCCTCGGCGCTCGCGTCGTCCGGGAGGTTGGCGACCCAGGTCGTCACCTCTTCCAGGTGGAGCGTCTCCTCGCGGAGGACCTCGCGGAAGGCGCCCACCAGGTCGGACGGCCCCAGCTCCTCGGCCAGGTCCATGAGCATCGCCCAGCCCGCGTTGTTGAGGATCTCGGCGATGAGGACCGCGCGCAGCGCGTCCGGCAGCGTGGCGCACGGGTCGTCCACGGCCCGGAGGAGCCCATGGGGGCGGGGATCCGCGCCGTCCCCGAGCCCGGCCACCTGGGGCGCGTCCGCGCCGTATCGGTAGATGCACTCGCGGACGAGGTTCAGGTGGTCCAGCTCCTGGTTGTGCAGCTCCACCAGCCGCTCGGCGGTGGGGCCTCCCGGGTAGCTGCCCAGGGCCTGGGTCTTCACCAGCAGGCCCGCGTAGAGCCGCGAGCTGGTCCGCTCGAAGGCGAGCCGCTCCCGCAGCTGGGCGACGAAGAGCAGGGACGTGGCGCCGTCCACGACCTGGAGCACGCTGCCCACCACCTCCTTGAAGTCCGGCAGGTTCAGCCCTCCCAGCTGCCCCGCGATGCGCGCGAGCTGCGACCGCAGGAACCGCACGGCGCTGCCCGAGGGGCGCCGCGCGGTGTCATGGCGCGGCTCCTCGCGCGCCAGCTGCTCCAGCTCCTCGACGGTGAGTTGTTCCGCCGAGTGCTTCAGGCCCCAGTCTCCACCTTCAGCAGCTGACATCGCGCCCCTCCCGCCGGAGATGTCTCCCGGTGCGATGGCGAGCGCCAGGGGCCGGAAGAGAGGCACAACGTGGAACCGCGACGCCGCATCCGCCATTCGCCCTGGGGGGCAGGCGCACCGACGCGGGAGAGGAGTCCAGGGGCCTTGGTCGCCCGGCGAGCCCGCGGGAAGGTGGCGCACAGGACATCCGACGGTCCTCGCGGGTGAGCTGGGGCGGGCGCTCGTGGCCCGCGGAGTGGCGGGCCAGCGCCGCGTCCATGGCGCGGGCCCGCGTCAGCCGGCGGGGCCTCCCTCATCGGGCGGTCCAACCGCCCGGGCTCGCTCCAGGGCTGGCCGCGGGCAGCGGTGGGGCGTGCCGCATGCCCGCATGTCAGGGGCCCGGTGCGGACGCGGTGCCCGTGCGGGACCAGGCATGAGGTCCGTGAGCATCCGGATGCCGCCGTCTCCACGCTCCTTGAGAGGGTTCTGCCACAGCCCCGGCGCCCCTTTCGCGCCGGGCCTTCGAGCGGGGAGCGAGCCATGACGACGGGCATCCAGGGCAAGGTGGTGGCCATCACCGGGGCGAGCAGCGGCATCGGCGAGGCGACGGCCCGCCTGCTCGCCGGTCAGGGGGCGAAGGTGGTGCTGGGCGCGCGCCGGGCGGACCGGCTGGCGGCGCTGACGGGCGAGCTGCGGGGCGAGGGCGGCGAGGCGCGCTACCGGCCGCTGGACGTGACGAGGCGCGAGGACGTGGAGGGCTTCGTGGCCTTCACGTTGAAGGAGTTCGGGCGGCTGGACGTGCTCATCAACAACGCGGGGGTGATGCCGCTGTCGAGGCTGGAGGAGCTGAAGCTGGACGAGTGGAACTGGATGATCGACGTGAACCTCCGGGGCGTGCTGCACGGCATCGCGGCGGGGCTGCCGGTGATGAAGCGCCAGAAGGCGGGGCAGTTCATCAACCTGGCTTCCATCGCCGGGCACGCGGTGAGCCCGACGGCGTCGGTGTACTGCGCCACCAAGTCCGCGGTGATCGC
>JAFADT010000304.1 GCA_023424585.1 Pseudomonadota bacterium | reverse complement strand
GCCCCCGGCAGGCTGTGACAGGAATGGTCACGCGTAGAGCTGCAATCGTGGCGAATCCTGTTACACGCGGAAACTCATGAATCCTGACGCAGCGCCGACATCAAGGGGTGCGCGCCACCTTCTGGAGGGTGAAGCTCTGCATCCCCTCTCCCTGAAGTGACACCTCCTGGAGCGCGCTTGCCTTGGAGTTGACGCCTTCAGGCTGGAAGGTGACGAGGTCCACCGCGGCCGACAGGGTGCGGTCGGGGAAGCGGACGGGCCGGGGGAACGGAAAATCCAGGCCGGGCGTGCACGTCTCTCCGTTGGGCCCGGCGATGACGCCGTGGCCGCTGCCCCACTTCCCGGGGAAGGCCACGAGCCGGGCGAACTGTGTGTTGCTCGCGAGGCCCGCCGGGCCCCCGGGGCTCTCCGGGACGGGCGCCACGCCGAAGCGTTCGAAGGCCAGCTGTCCGCCGACGTAGCCCCTCACGGTGTAGGTGGAGGCCCCGTGCACCGAGGCGTCCACGTAGATGGCGCCCTGGTTCTCCGCCTTCGAGTGCGCGACGGCCACCCGCTCCAGCAGCTCCGACGTGCCGTCCGGCTGGGCCCCGATGAAGGTCAGCAGCATCCGGCTGTTCGCGTCTGGCTCCAGGGGGCTCAGCCACGCATCCCAGCCGGTGGCGCCCTCCAGGTGAAGGCTCACTCCCGCCTGCTTTCCATCCACGCTCTTGACGAGCAGCCCCTCGTTCGTGGCGGACAGCCGTGAGGCGTCGAGCGGGCAGCTCTCCACGCCGGAGAACCACGTGCAGCCGTCGCCCGTCGCGTCCCTGGCGATGCCCGGCGATGCGGCCAACAGCAGCCCGACGCCGACTCCGAGTCCGAGTGCATTACGAATGAGTGAGCCGCGGTTCTTCCAGCGCATGTCCATGGGATTGCTCCGTGGAGGGGGGGGACTGCGCTGGAAATTGATTGCACGGGCCGTGCCTCCGCCAGGGCCGGGCCCGTAAGCTGGGGCGCTCCACGGAGGCCGCATGCTCACGGAGCAGGTCCGCAAGGCACGACAGAAGCTGGTGTTGGCGCACTTCCACGACGAGGTGAGGCAGGACTGGGACGCCGTCCTATCGACCTTCCCGCACCCGCATTACGAGCTTATCCCCACCCTGACGGTCCACGACGGCAACAGCGCGGTGCGCGACTACTACCGCGAAACCCGCGTGGCCTTCCCGGACCAGCACCACGAAATCATCTCGCTGCGGCACAGCGATGATGCCGTCATCGTGGAGTTCTGGCTCATGGGCACCCACCTGGGGCCGCTGGGCCAGATTCCCGCCACGGGCAACAAGTTCCGGGTGCGCATGTCGGCGTACTTCATCTTCGACGCGTCCGAGACGCTGGTGTGCGAGCGCGTCTACTTCGACACCCTCAGCATCCTCAAACAGCTCGTCGGCGGGCTCGACATGAAGGACCCGAGGAACTGGCTGCTCGCCGCGCGGTGCCTCAAGGGCCTCCTGGCGATGTCCGGCGACAAGCCCGTGCCCATCCTCACCCAGACGACCCCGCCCGTCTTCACCGACTGACGCGGCCTCTGAAGGTCAGGAGAAGGAGATGCGCGGCATTCCGTGGTCCGTGTGCGCTTGGGAGGTGAGGCTTTGATGGGGTGAAAGAGGCCGCATTGAAGGACAACGGTCACTGCACCCGAGCGCTCTACCACAACACCTGCCAGGTCCTTCAAAGCCTCGCATCCGGCGTGAGGAGCCTGGCACCCGTGCTCGGTGCCAGGCTTCAGGCCGCACGGCTACAGCCCCGTGCTCTGGAGCAGCACGCGCGCGTTCTCGTCTGGGAAGAACCCGGATGAATGGATGTTCGCGTCCGTGACGAAGGCCTTGTCGCCCAGGATGGCCAGCTTCGGTCCGGTGGTGGAGCGGATGAACAGCGGTACCGCCAGCTGCGTCTCCGGCCAACGCACCATGCCGTCCGTGCCAAACGACGTGTCCAGGTCGCCGTTGGCCAGGAGGCGGAAGAGGACAGGCTTCGCGTACACGTCCGCGAAGATGAGGATCTTCCCGTCCGCCTGGATCCGCAGGCCGCTGACGTCCACCACATCCAGCACGCCCGCGGGCGCGGTGAGCTCCCTCACTCCCGCCGGGCCGAAGGTGACGTCCGGCTGACCGTCCGCTGTGTACGCCACCAGCTTGAGCACGCCGTGCATTTCACCGCCGACCTTCACGTCCTGGCGCTCGCCCGCGAGCAGGAAGCCGCCATTCGGCCGCGCCACCAGGGCGTGAGCCTGGCCGCCTTCGCTCTTCGCGAGGCCAGAGGTGCCGAACGTCATGTCCTGGCTGCCACTGGAGGTGATGCGCACGGCCGCGAAGTCGTTCCCTCCCCCCAGCACGACGCTGGAGCCCTGGAGCACCATGCCCTGCACGGACTCCGCGTTCGTGTACGCGCCGCCAATCCAGCTGCCGGACGGGCTGCCCGCGGACTTGAACGTCGTGTCGAGCGAGCCGTCCGCGTTGTAGCGGATGAGCGCGAAGTCCTCGTCGAGTCCGTCGGACTTGGTCAGGAACCCGCCGACGTAGAAGCGGCCGTCTGCCAGCGGCAGGATGGCGCGGACGGTGCCGACGAAGTCGACGGCGTTCTCCTCGCCGAAGTGCAGGCGCGAGCGGCCCGTCTTGTTGAAGCCCGTGTCCAGTTGGCCGTTGGCCTGGAGCTTCACCACCGCGAAGTCGCGCGAATCCGTCTTGCTGCCACCCCGCGCGAAGCCCGCGACCAGGATGCTGCCATCCTCGAGCACCGCCACCGTGTCCGCGCGGTCGTCCTGCTCCCGCTGGCCGGAGATGGGGCCCTCGGCGGGACCCTCGAAGTCCAGCACCACCGAGCCCTGCGTGCCGAAGGACGTGTCCACTTCCCCCGACGCGGTGTAGCGCCGCACGAGCATGTCCACGCCCGTCGTCGCCAGGTTCACCTCGGTGGAGCCCACCACGATGAGGCCGCCCTTGGACACCGCCAGCGCCCGGCCTTCCTCCGCGGGGAGCTTCGTGCCGGCGTCCGGCTGCGTCCCCGCGTCCGAGGACGGTTCGTCGTCAGGGGCGTTGTCGTCGCCCCCGCAGGCCCCGCCGCCCACGAGCAGGGCGCTCGCCGCCAGTGCCACCCATCCAGCCTTCCGTACGCAGTGAAACATTTGAAATGACCCTTCCGGCCGGTCCAGTACCGCCGCCGCACCGGGGTTACGCCGTCAGGGGCATTTATTTCCGGCCCGGCGGGGAGGGTGCCGCCGCGCCGGACCTGTTTCACGCATAGTCCTTCCGCAGCCGTTGTTTCAGGGTGTCATCCAGGTTGAGCTGCGCTGAGACGAGCGCCCAGTAGTCCTGCCCACTCACCGTCGGAGGATCGAGCGTGATGCGCTCGGCCACCTGCTGGAGGTCGGTGGTGAACTCGACAGCGGCGGGGCCGGTGGCGAAGACCTCCTGCGGCTCATTGTCGAGCACGAGCACGAAGGGCTTGGGGGCGCCCGGCCCGAGCAGCTCGCGCTCGTCGTGTTCCATCCGTCGCTGGAAGGCCGGCAGGTCCGCCATGGCGTCGTCGAGCAGGGCGCGCGCGGCTTCGAAGCCCAGGTCGTTGAGCGGGGAGTCGTCCGCCCACAGGTGGAAGGCCTTCGCGACGCCGTCGACGGCCCAGGGCTCGGGGGGATGGCTCCGGTTGAAGGCGAGCCGTTCCATCAGCGCGCGGTCTCCGAAGCGGGCCACGCCATCCACGGTGACGAGGCGCACCTGCTTCTCCGTGGCGCCAATCAACGTGTCATAGGGGTCGCCATCGGCGCCCGCGATGACCAGCAGGTCCGCGAGGGCATGGGCCCGGAGCGTGCCCACCTGTGTCTCCCAGCCTGCGACCCGGGCGGCGTCCGCCGTCACCGAGCGCACCAGGGTCCGGGAGGGCAGGGACACGCCCTGCCGCTCCGCTTCATGGCGCGCGACCTTCAATTCCTGGAGCAGGTTCTTGCTGCCGGTGGGAGACCAATCACAGCCGAGGGAGAACGTCACGCCCGAGTCGAGCAGGTCCCGCAGCGCCAAGGTCTGCCCATACAACAGCAGGTTGCTGAAGGGGGACCACACGACCTTGGCGCCACGGGTGGCCATCGTGTCCAGGTCCGGGCGCCGCAATCCCAGACAGTGGATGCCGACCAGGGATGGTTGGACGAGGTCATGGTCCGCCAGGTCGAGGTAGCGGTGATGGGCATAGTCATCCACGCCTTCGCCCAGGTGGTAGAAGTACGCGGCGCGGGATTCCAGTGCGTCGCGGAAGGACTCGATGTCCGCGGTGTCGTCGTGCAGGTCCATCACCCGGGTGCTGCCTGCGGGCAGGTGGTCGTCGTGGGGCTCCTCGACGTTGCGGATGGCGCCTCGGAAGAGGGCTTCGCCGCCAGACACGCGGGTCCGGATGCCCTGGCCCGTGGTCGTGCCGGCGAGCAGCGCCTTGGCTTCGATGTAGCGGACGACGGCGCGGGCGGATGGCGCGTGGTCCGCGAGCACGCGGATGGGCAGGGAGATGCGCGGGGCGTAGTCCGCGTGGCGCGGCCACTGGGTGCGATTGAGGTAGCGCTTCGGCACGTGCCACAGCGTGAGCACGTCGTAGACGAAGTGGTTGTGCAGGTCGATGAGCCCTGGATACAGCGTCCCCCCGGTGTCGATGCGGAGGGCGTCCCGGAAGGCCTCGGGGAGGGGGCCGCCCGACGGCTCGACCGCGACGATGCGGCTGCCACGGACGAGGACGCGCCCGCGTTCAATCACTTCATCCCGGGAGTTGAGCGTCACCACCCGGCCTTCCAGGACGTAGCGAGGGGGCTCAGCGGTAGGGTTGGATGCTCGGGTGGTCATGGCTCGCCTCGTGGCGAAAGGCCTCCCGGAAATCCGTTTGGATCATCCCGCCTGATGCCGGGAGGAAGCACCGGCGAGCCCAGGCTCTTGAAGATAGGGACGGAATGAAACGGACAGGGCGAGGGCGGGACCAAGGGCGCCGTCCCACGCCCCGGTGTGTCGCCACGCAGCGCGCATCGTGACAGGGCTCCTTCCCGGCCATCCAGAAGACGCTGAACGCGGTGCGTGAGCTTGGAGGCCGGCTGGCGGGAGGTGTCACGCCGTCCCGCCAGCCTGTCGTCGCTGCCCGGTGACTCAGTCCTGCTGGAGGTAGTCGAGGGAGGGGCAGTAGGTGGCGTACGCGTGGCCGGAGAGGTTGCCGTTCTCGAAGGCCCCCGTCACGTCGAAGGCCACGAAGTGCGACGCGGGCGGGGTGCCCGCCTTGATGCAGGAGGGGCACAGCGAGGCCGCCACCGGCGTGAAGGTGAGGCCCGTGCTGCCAACGAAGAAATCCGGCATCAGCGAGCCATCGAAATCGATGACCGTCGACGCCGGCCCCTCGTCCTCGGAGCCCACCTGGGGCGTCGCATCCTCCGGCACCGTCACGGAGTAGATGTTGGCGATTTGCGGCGGTACCTCCGAGGTCTCGGACGGGCACTCACCCGGCGTGCCGTTGTTGAGTTCGATCCACAGCGTCCACTGCTCCCCGGGAGTCTCCGGCTCCTCGTAGCCGAAGAAGGCGTTGGTCAAGGCGACCTGGTTCTCCCCCATCTGGACCGTGACGGCGGTGTCCTTGCACGTGCCCTCGCAGGTGGTGAAGGAGCCGGAGCCGGCGTCCGTTTCAGTGCCCGCATCGGTCGTGGTACCGGCGTCCGTTTCGGTGCCAGCGTCGGTGATGGTACCGGCGTCCGTTTCGGTG
>JAFADT010000296.1 GCA_023424585.1 Pseudomonadota bacterium | reverse complement strand
CTACATGCCCATGCCGCCCATGCCGCCCATCCCTCCCATGCCGCCCATGCCACCGCCGGCGGCGCCCTTGTCGTCGTCCGCCTTCGGGCGCTCGGCGACCATGGCCTCCGTGGTGAGCATCAGCGAGGCGACCGACGCGGCGTTCTGCAGCGCGGTGCGGCTCACCTTGGCCGGGTCGATGACGCCCGCGGCCAGCAGGTCCTCGTAGGTGCCCGAGGCGGCGTTGAAGCCGAAGGCGCCCGTGCCCTCCTTGACCTTGTTCACCACCACGCTGCCCTCCAGGCCGCCGTTGCCGACGATCTGACGCAGCGGCTCCTCGACGGCGCGGCGGATGATGTCCACGCCGGACTTCTCGCCGTCGGCGACCTTCAGGCTCTCCAGGGCCTTGAGGCAGCGGATGTAGGCCACGCCGCCGCCGGGCACCACGCCCTCCTCGACGGCCGCGCGGGTCGCGTTGAGCGCGTCCTCCACGCGGGCCTTCTTCTCCTTCATCTCCGTCTCGGTCGCGGCGCCCACGTTGATGACGGCCACGCCGCCCACGAGCTTCGCGAGGCGCTCCTGGAGCTTCTCACGGTCGTAGTCGCTGGAGGTCTCCTCCACCTGGGCGCGGATCTGCTTCACGCGCGCCTCGATCTCGTTCTGGCTGCCCGCGCCGTCGACGATGGTGGTGTTGTCCTTGTCGATGGTGACGCGCTTGGCGCGGCCCAGGTCCTGGATGGTCAGCGTGTCCAGCTTGATGCCCAGGTCCTCGGCGATCATCCGGCCGCCGGTGAGGACCGCGATGTCCTCCAGCATGGCCTTGCGGCGGTCGCCGAAGCCCGGCGCCTTCACCGCCGCCACGTTCAGCACGCCGCGGATCTTGTTCACCACCAGGGTGGCCAGGGCCTCGCCCTCGACCTCCTCGGCGATGATCAGCAGCGGCTTCCCGGCGCGCGCCACCTGCTCCAGGATGGGCAGCAGGTCCTTCATCGACGAGATCTTCTTCTCGTGGATGAGGATGAGGGCGTCGTTCAGCACGACCTCCATGCGCTCCGGATCCGTCACGAAGTACGGGGACAGGTAGCCGCGGTCGAACTGCATGCCCTCGACGACGTCCAGGGTGGTGTCCAGGCCCTTGGCCTCCTCCACCGTGATGACGCCCTCCTTGCCGACCTTCTCCATCGCGTCCGCGATGATCTGGCCGATGGTGGTGTCGCCGTTGGCGGAGATGGTGCCAACCTGGGCGATCTCCTTGTTGCCCTTGGTCGGCTTTGCCAGCGTCTTCAGCTCGGCGGTGATGGCGGCGCCGGCCTTGTCGATGCCGCGCTTGATGTCCATCGGGTTGTGGCCCGCGGCCACCAGGCGCGCGCCCTCGCGGAAGATGGCCTGCGCCAGCACGGTGGCAGTGGTGGTGCCGTCACCAGCGACGTCCGACGTCTTGGAGGCGACCTCCTTGACCATCTGGGCGCCCATGTTCTCGAACTTGTTCTCGAGCTCGATCTCCTTCGCCACCGTCACGCCGTCCTTCGTGATGGTGGGGGAGCCGAAGCTCTTCTCGATGACGACGTTGCGGCCCTTGGGCCCCAGGGTCACCTTGACCGCGTCGGCCAGGGTGTTCACGCCGCGCAGGATGGCATCGCGCGCGCGCACTTCGAAAATGATGTCCTTCGCCATGGTCTGAAACCTCGAAAGGAAAGGGGTTGGAAAGCGACGGGGGCGGCCTACTTCTCGATGACGCCCAGCACGTCCTCTTCACGGAGGATGAGGTGGTCCTCACCGTCGATCTTGATCTCCGTGCCCGCGTACTTGCTGAAGAGGATGGTGTCGCCGGCCTTGATGTCCATGGGGCGCACCTTGCCGTCTTCCTGCACCTTGCCGTTGCCGACGGCGATCACCTTGCCCTCGAGCGGCTTCTCCTTCGCCGTGTCGGGGATGAAGAGGCCACCCTTGGTCTTGTTCTCCTCGGCGACGCGCTTGATGATGAGCCGATCCTGCAGGGGACGAATCTTCATGGCTTGCTCCTGTGAATCGCGGCCGCCGGAGGCGGACGGAAGGTCCGGACCGGGATGCCGCAAGGGTTGTTGAAAAAGAGCCTGTGGACCCCGGCGCTGGCACTCGCACCCGCCGAGTGCTAACGCCCAGGCGCGGCGGATAATAACCAGGGACTTCACCCCGTCAAGCGACGTCGGGACATCTGTCCGGATACGGCTAAGCACCCGTCCTGATTGGGCTTTTCGAAAAAAGATTCCCGCGCGCCACGCCTGCCCGCAAGGCCGTCCCCGGTGTCCGGAGGTTGGCACTCGGTCCTCCGGAGTGCCAGCGTAAGCCCTTGATAAGACTTGGGTCGGTTTTGCCTGCCCCGGGCCGGGTGACTAGGCTTGTCACCAGCGTGTCCTGGAGGGTCCGGGCGCTGGCCCGGGGGCCTTCCAGGCTTCATCCGGGAGGTGTGCTCGATGAGCGGACTGGTGTCGTCCTCTTCCTCGCTGAAGGAGTTCTTCCGGGAGCTCCTCTTGGAGGTCTCGGCCCGGCAACGGGTGGCGCTGGGCGAGTCCACCGAGTTCTACCTGGTGAACCTGCTGGCGGAGTTCGCGGCCTCGGACAAGCTGTTCAGCCGTGACGCGGAGGGTCGGCGCGACCACGAGCCGCTGGCGGAGCTGTACCACCGCGCGCTGCAGCAGGAGCGCGAGGAGCGCATCCGCACGCTGCGGCGGCTGGGCGACGTGTCGCTCTACAAGGTCGGCTTCTTCTCCGGCGCGCTCCAGCAGGGGATGGTGGGGCCGGACTACTACATCCAGATGGGCGGCGCGGCGTACGGGCAGGTGGCGGAGCTGGTGCCCGTGGGCGGCTTCACCGGCGTGTACCGCGAGCTGTGCGACAAGTTCCGCTCGCTCGTGGAGGTGCTGGAGGAGATCAGCGCGCGCGGGCTGGTGCGCGCGGGGCCCGCGGGGGCGCTGCGCGTCTATGAATCCTGGGCGCGCACGGGCAACGACAAGCTGGAGCGCGTGCTGGTGGACGCGGGCTGGGTCCCGCGCAAGGGGTCGCTTGCCAACTGACGCCGAGGACTTCCCGCTCGTGGGGCGGCTCCAGGCCCACCTGGAGGCCATCTACGGCTTCCGGTGCGAGGCCCGCGCGGAGGCCTTCGTGGTGATGGACGCGGAGGTCGCCGCGAGCCTGGGCGGCACCGGGCGCGTGCACGAGGAGCTCCTGGTCCTGGAGGCCCGGGGCGACCTGGAGGTGGCGCTCTACCTGGACGCCTCCCTGCGCGAGCGCATGGCGCGCTACGCGGGCAGCCCCCTGGGCTCCGTGCTGGAGGGCGACCTGGACGGCTACTGCCAGGTGACGGAGGGGGTCAGCCACTTCCTCTACGTGGCGCACACGGCGCACCACGAGCGCACGGTGTCGCTCCTGGAACTGGAGGCGCAGGCGGAGGTGGACAAGTTCGTGGTCTGCCTGCTGCACCGCTGGGGGGAGGGCGTGGCCGCGTGGGCGCGGGAGCTCCTGACGCGCCTCTTCGACCGGGTCGCGTACCAGCCCCTGCTGTCGGCGGAGGAGCGCTGGCGCTACGAGGAGGCGAACCGGCTGTCGCGGCGCTTCTGCGCGCGGCTCATGCCGCACGTCCAGGGCCTGCGGTTGGACCGGCTCCTCGGCGACCTGCGTTATGCCTACCGGCTGGGGGCGGAGGCCAAGCTGCGCCACCTCGCGCACGGCGGTTGAGGGTCCCGGCCGCCGCCTGCTTCGGGTAGGGTGGGGCCATGCCACGCGAGGCGTCCTCAGGAGGCATCGTCATCCGCTTCCAGGACGGTGCCTGGCAGGTGGCCGTCATCCGTCCGCACGGGCGCCACCTGTGGGCGCTGCCCAAGGGCCACGTGGACCCCGGCGAGACGCCGGAGCAGACCGCGCGCCGCGAGGTGCGGGAGGAGACGGGCCTCACCGCGGTGGCGCTGCTCGCGCCGCTGGGGGAGATCCGCTACGTCTACCAGTTCCGGGGGCAGCGCATCTTCAAGCGCGTCCACTTCTTCCTCTTCCGCTACGAGGCGGGGGAGCTGGGGCCGCTGCCGGGGCCGCGCGTGGAGGTGGACGAGGTGCGCTGGATGCCGCTCGAGGGGCTGATTCCGGCGCTGGGCTACAAGGGTGAGAAGGCCGTCGCCGGCCGGGCGCTGCGGTGGATGCGCGCCCAGGGCCTGGCGCCCGGGGCTCCTCCCCTCGTGGAGGGGAAGGAGCGGGGGTAGGGGAAGCTACTTCCTGGCTTCCTCGCCCACGTACTTGCCGGACAGCGCCTCGCGCACGTCGCGGTCGAACTTCACGCGCTGGGTGGCGACCTCGCGCAGGGCGAGCACGGGCGGCTTGTTCTTCGAGGTCTCGATGATGGGGCGGGCGCCGGCCATCAGCTGGCGCGCGCGCTTGGCGCCCAGGAGCACCAGCGCGAACCGGTTGTCCACGTAGGGAAGGCAGTCTTCAACGGTAACGCGGGCCATGGAACATCCTTCTGGGCTCTTGGCGAGCCGGTGGAAGCCTCTGAACCTAAAGAGCACCTCCGGATCAGTCAAGGAAGGATGGCGGGCCTCACGAGCACCGCCGGGCCACCCGCCGGGCGCCGCCTCCCCGCCCGCCCCCACCCCCTGGCGAGTGCCAGCCCGCCACCCCCCTCACACCCTGGGTGTTGGCTGGCGTACGCTCTATTCTCATCTTCCGGAATTTGAGAGCCAGCGCCTCAACGGATCTGGAG
>JAFADT010000277.1 GCA_023424585.1 Pseudomonadota bacterium | reverse complement strand
AGGGCCAGCAGCCCACAACCCAGGGCGATCAATGTGGGGAGGAGTCGGCGCAGCATTCGCGTCCCGCCGGACTGTAGCAGTGTCGACAGGTTTTCGGGCCCGGGGCCTCCAGGGTGAATAAAGTGGAGGAGACCCGCGTCCCCTCGGGTGCCTGGAGATTGGAGACGAAGTCATGGGTTCTCGATGGTGGGTTGGATTGATTGTCGGCCTGGCCACCCAGGGGGCGTTCGCGCAGACCTCGCCGGTCGCCGCGGATGACTGGGGGGATGACGCGTACGCGCAGTCCAACGTGGCGGATGACTCCGGGCCCATCGCGCCCTCTCCGCCCCCCGACCTGCCCGCCGAGTCGCCGACCCCCCGGCCCTACGCCGGCGCGGTCTGGACCTCTGGCCACTGGTACTGGGACGGGGACAGCTGGCAGTTCAAGTCCGGCGGCTGGGTGGAGCGCATGCCCGGCTACCAGTACGTCAACGGCTACTGGGCGCAGGACGGCAACATCTGGCGCTGGGTGTCCGGCGGCTGGGCCCCGGAGGGCTCCACCGAGGTGGAGATCCCCGTGGAGGTCGCCAGCGAGGACGTGACGGCGACCCAGGCGCCTCCGGCCCTGCGCGTGGAGGCGCCGCCCCCCGCGCCGGCGTCCGACTACGTCTGGGCCCCGGGCTACTGGTACTGGGGCGCCAACGGCTACGAGTGGGTTGCGGGCTCCTGGATGGAGCCGCCGCGTCCGGGCCTGGTGTTCGTGTCGCCGCACTGGGTGCGCCGCGGCCTGTCCTGGGTCTTCGTGGGCGGCGGCTGGGGGTGGAACGGCTCGGTGCGCGTCGTCGTCCCGGTCTACCGCCACGCGCACATCGCGCTGTCCTTCGGCCGCCCGAACCTGTTCCTGCGCTCGTGGTACCGCTACCCGGGCGTGTCGTGGCACTACTACGACTACGGGCACACCCGCTACCGCCCGGGTTACCACTCCTCCTACTCGCGCCCGGGGCCGTACCGGTACGGCCCGCGCGTGCATGACGCGTCGCCCGTGCGCCCCGGTGGCCGGGGCGACAGCCGTCCCGGTCCCTACCGCCCGCAGGGGAACGGCGCCCACCCGTCCAACAGCGGCAACAGCGGTCACGGCAGCAACTGGGGGGGGACGCGCAGCCCGCCTCCAGGGGGACGCGGGACGAGCGGCGGCGTGCACCAGGCCGGCGGCAGCTCCAGCCCCGCACGTCCGCCGTCGGGGGGCGGGGGACGCTCCTCGTCTGGCAGCGGCGGCTGGGGTGGAGGCTCCTCCTCGGGCCGCGTGCACCAGACCGGCGGCGGCTCGTCCAGCAGCCACGGCGGCGGGCGCTGGGGCGGTGGCTCGGGCGGCGGCTCCTCCCACGGCGCCTCCAGCCGCGGCGGTGGGAACGGCGGCTGGGGTGGTGGCCACGGCGGGGGTGGCCACCGCTGAATGAAGTGACGGCGGGTGGGCCGGGTCAGACCTCGACCTGGCCCATCAGCCACGTCTCCAGCTCCGCCAGCTCGCGCTCCTGCGCGGGGTGGCGGGCGCGGACCTCGGCGACGGCCTGCTGCATCCCGTTGCGGCTGTGCGGCTTGTCCTGGAGCGCCGTCTGGAGGTCCTGCACGAGGTCCGGGTAGAGCGCATCCGAGAAGACCTGCGCGCGGGTGACGTGTCCGTTCTCCGTGTCGACGTGGACCTCGAAGAAGCCCCACGACAGGTACTCCACCATCTGGTGGCTGAAGCGGGGCGCGTTGCCGAAGCGCCACTCCCACGACGCGTAGTGCTCGAAGGTGCGCTTGAGCGAGGGCTGTCCCTCCAGGAACGAGTGCTCCAGCAGCTCCGGCTCCGCGGTGGCGCCGTGGAAGTCGCAGAAGGCGCCGATCATCGCCTTCACCAGCGACGCATGGGAGACGTCCGGCTGGAGGTCGCGGAGGTTCATCACCCGCGAGCGCACCGACGCGCTGCCCTTGGACTCCAGCTTCTTCGGGTGCGGCGTGAGGTAGTTGGCCAGCCGCGACAGGTTGGCGTGGAGGAGGAACGTGCCGTGGTGGAAGGCGCGGTCCTTCGTCTCGCGGTACGCGCTGCCGCTGATCTTCCGGGGGCCGTCCTCCAGCGGAATCACCAGGTCGTTGCGCCCGGACGCCTGCGCCGTCACGCCCAGCCGCGACAGCGCGTCCAGCAGGATGGTGACGTTCGCCGTCTTGTTGTAGCCCTCCTTCGCGGACAGGAACGTGAAGCAGGTGTTGCCCAGGTCGTGGAACACCGCGCCGCCGCCGCTGGTGCGCCGCGCGAGGAAGACCTCGTCCTGCTCCATGCGCGTGAGGTTGCACTCGGACCAGGGGTTCTGGTTGCGGCCGATGACGACCGTGTTGTCGTTGCGCCAGAGGAACAGCGTCTGGGTGGACGGATCCAGCTCGCGGAAGATCCAGTCCTCGGTCGCGAGGTTGAACCAGGGGTTGTACGTCTCCGACAGCAGGATGCGGACGCGCGGGGCTTGAGACATGGCGGGGAGCATAACCGCCCGCTGCGTCCGTGCAGGGACTTGCGCCGTCCGGCGCGGGACATCCGGCCCGCCCCGGGGACGATGGCGGCCCGGGGCCCGGTTTCGGAAGACTCCTGCGCGTGTCGGGCGCGGCGAAGCGGGACCCGCGCCAGGGGGCGGCCATGCGTGGAGTGTTTTCGCTGTCGCGTCCGAGGGCGGAGGGGCCGGTGGTGCTGTGGGGCGGGGAGCAGCCGTCCGGCAGCCTCAAGTACCTCACCTTCGCGCGCTACCTGGCCGCGATGCCGCCGGGCTCGCGCGGGCTGGTGGAGACGTCCGGGGCGTCGAGCGCGCTGGCGCTGGACGTCCTCGGCCGCGAGCGGGGCCTGCCCACGGTGGCCCTGACGGACGCGGCGGGAGGCGTCTACCTGCGCGCCCACGGCTTCCAGGGCCAGGTGCGGATGGCGGGCTCGGCGGCGGACCTGTTCGAGCAGGCGCGGGCCCTGGAGCGCGACGGCTGGTGCTGGCCCCGACAGCTCACCAACCGGGCCCTGGTGGCGTGCGTGGAGTCCTGGGCGTCGGGCTTGCGCGCGCAGGTGCGCGAGCGCTTCCCCTCGGTGAAGCACGTGGTGTGCGGCTTCGGCACGGGCGCGACGCTGGTGGGCCTGACGCGCGTCTTCACGGCCGGCGGCTTCACCGTCACCGGCCTCCAGCCCGCGCCCGGCAAGCCGCTGCCCGGCTGGCGCACCTGGGAGACCCAGAACCTGGGCGCGGAGGACCTGTTCTTCGAGCACCAGCCGCGCATGCCGCTGACCACGGCCGCGCCCGCGCCGGACCCCTTCACCGCGCTCCAGGAGTGGGCCTGCCGGCAGCCCCATCCGGAGCAGGTGCTCATCGTCGCGCACAATGCCCGGGAGCGCGCCGCCGCCCGGGCCTGAAGGACCGCGACTCCCGGCGCCGTGCCTGGAGTCGCGCCCTCACGGCGGCCACGCCGTCGCGCGGCCAGGCGGGCGCGTGGGGCCGCTCGCGCTCAGCGCGCCGCGGGAGCGTGCGCGCCAGGTCTGGCGTGCCGCCCTGCTCCTGTCTCAATGTTTCAGCGTGACCCGGCCAGGTGATGACGAAGAGGTCGTGGTCGCTGAATCCATCCGGCGCAGGATCGCGCGCCGCCATCGGGCCCAGCTCCACGCGCCCCGGAAACGGCCGTCCGCGTCAGCCGCGCGCGTCAACTCCAGGGGGGAGGCCTGATGCGGCGGCGGTCTCCAGGGGGGCTCCCCTGGTAGGGTCCGCGGGCGGGCGCTCCGACGCAGGGCGTTGAATTCGTGATGCGTTGCGTTGAATTGCGATTGCGCAGTGCGTCTCTATTCTGTGTCGCAATGCGTCGCAGAGGGAAAGACAACAAACGCATGCGTCTGTCCTGACCCGGAGCTGACATGCTTTTCAGTTAATCCTGAGGTTGGCTTGATTTTTATCAGTGTCTCGCTTTATGGGCTGATTCGCGGGTCAATCCCTTCGATGATCCGCTCTCCCCCACCAGGAGCCTGTATGCGAAACGCCGTCCGGACCCTCGTTCTGACTGTCGCGGTTCTTGCCCTCTGGGCGCAGCCCGCGCGCGCCGCGGATACGTACACGCAGACGAAGTACCCCATCGTGCTGGCGCACGGCATGGCGGGCTTTGATTCGCTGTTCGGGGTGCTCGACTACTTCTATGGCATCGAGTCGACGCTGAAGTCGGGCGGCGCGAAGGTCTACATCACGCACGTTCCGCAGTTCAACACGAGCGAGGCGCGCGGCGAGGCGCTGCTGGCGCAGGTGCAGGACGTGCTCGCGCGCTCGGGCGCGAAGAAGGTGAACCTGATTGGCCACAGCCACGGCGGCCTGGACGTGCGCTACGTGGCGGCGGTGCGGCCGGACCTGGTGGCGTCCGTGACGACGGTGGGCACGCCGCACAAGGGCGCGGACCTGGCGGACTACCTGCGCTCCAACCTCAAGGGCGGCTCGTTCACGGAGAGCGTGCTGTCGTACTTCGCCAGCAGCCTGGGCACGGTGCTGGGCCTGCTGTCCGGCCACACGCAGCCGCAGGACGCGATTGGCGCGCTGGCGGCGCTGACCAGGACGGGCACCTCCGCGTTCACCGCGAAGTTCCCCGCGGGCGTCCCCACCTCGTCTTGCGGCAGCGGCGCGGCGACGGGCACGCAGGGCCAGCGCTACTACTCCTGGTCCGGCACGGATCCCTTCACCAACCTGTTCGACGTGTCTGACTACGCCATGAAGCTGTCGTCCTTCTTCTACAGCGAGTCCAACGACGGCCTCGTGGGGCGCTGCAGCTCGCACTTCGGCACGGTCATCCGCGACAACTACGACATGAACCACCTGGACGAGGTGAACCAGGTGCTGGGGCTCACCGCGTTCTTCACCGACCCGACGTCCGTGTTCCGCACCCAGGCGAACCGCCTGAAGACCGCGGGCCTGTAGTCCCCGGCAAGGAGCGCCCCGCCATGAAGAGCCGCGCCGTCATTCTCGTGGTCGCGCTGTGCGCCCTCCTGGGTGCCGGCGTCTTCTCGTGGTGGAAGGTCCGGGCGGAGGACGCGCCCGGACCCACTGTCCCGCCGTCCGCCGTCCCCGCCGCGGCGGGGGCACGGCCGCTCGCCGCGTCCCCCTCCGTGCACGGTGCCGCCGTGCCGGCGAGCCCGGACCCCCAGGGCGGCTCGCCGCTGCCGCCGCTGCCCGGGTCGCTCCAGGACACGGAGGAGGACGGCGCGGTGCTGGTGGACGCGGCCGGGCACCTGGTGCCGAACGCGGACCTGCGCCGGTTCTTCAACTACTACCTGTCCGCCACCGGCGAGGAGCCCGCGTCGCTCATCCGCGAGCGCATCCTCGCGGCGCTGCGGGCGAAGAAGCTGCCCGCCGCCGCCATGGACGAGGCGGTGCAGGTGCTGGACGACTACCTGTCCTATCTCGACGCGGCCCGGGGCTTCGCGTCGAAGGGCTCCGCGGCCGCCATGGACACCGCCGAGCGCCTGCAGTCCCTGCGCAAGCTGCGCCGTGAGCACCTGGGCCCGGGCGTGGCCGACGGCCTCTTCGGCCAGGAGGAGGCGGTGGACGCCGTCGCCGTGGAGCGGCTGAAGCTGCTGAAGGACGCCTCGCTGACGAAGGAGGAGCGCGAGCAGCGCATGGCGGCGCTGGAGGAGCGGCTGCCCCCGGACGTGCGCGCCAGCCGCGAGGAGGCCGTGCGCCCGCTGCGGCAGCAGGCCGTGGAGCAGGAGCTGCTGGCGGCGGGCGCGACGGCCGAGGACCTGCATCAGCACCGGCTGTCCACCGTGGGGCCGGAGGCCACCGAGCGGCTGGAGGCGCTGGACGCGGAGCGCGCGCAGTGGAAGCAGCGGCTGGCGGACTTCCGCGCCAAGCGCGAGGCGCTGGGCCGCAGCGAACCGGACCCCGTCGCGCGTCAGGCCGCGGTGCAGCGGCTGCTGTTCGACTCGTTCTCGCCGGAGGAGCGCCTCCGGGTGGAGGCCGCGGATACCATCGACGCGGCCTCCGGCGCCGGGGGCGGGTGAAGCGGCTTCAGGAGATCTTGAAGGGCTTCAGCTCGTCCACGCTTTCGAGCAGCAGCGGCGCCGCGTGGAGGTACGCGGTGGTGCGGCGCTTCTGGTCGATGTCGTCGTACACGCGCTGGAGCTGCTGCGGCGTGAGGCCCATCTCGGGGGCGACCTCCTCGGGCGGGATGCCGTGGTTCTTCGCCCAGAGGATGAGGTCCAGCTGTGAGTAGTGCACGGAGAAGTAGAAGTCCTCCTGCGACTGCTCCAGGCTGAAGGTGTCCGTGGTGGGCTCGCGGTTGAGGATGCCGTCGATGACGCCCAGGTGCCGCGCGAGCTTGTACGTCTGCGTCTTGTAGAGGCTGGCGATGGGCTTCACGTCTGCGGAGCCGTCGCCCAGCTTCACGAAGAAGCCCTGGTCGTACTCCAGGCGGTTGGGCGTGCCGGACGCGGCGAAGTTCAGCCGGTCCGCGTGGAAGTACTCCATCATCTTGCGCACGCGCTGCTTGAAGTTGGTGGCGGCGACAATCTGCACGTAGGCCTGGGGCGTGAGGCGGAAGCGCTGCTCCTGCCCGTCCACCTGCACCACCACGTAGAAGACGTTGAGGGCGTCCGTGTTGAGCCGGTCGCCGTGCATGACGATCTTCCACTTCATGTCCGGCTGGAACGCGGGGAACACGGAGCGCACCGCCGCGTCGCGCTGCGAATAGCACCCGGCGGCCTCCAGCACGGGCGCGATGTCGTGCAGCGTGTACTGGATGCCCAGCTTCTCGCAGAGCTCGCGGCCCAGCTTGGAGGACAGGCCACTGGAGTCGCGCTCCGGCAGCAGCAGGCCGAAGACGCGGTCCGGCCCCAGCGCGCGCACCGCCAGGGCGGCGACGCACGCGGAGTCGATGCCGCCGGAGATGGCCACCACCAGGCCGCGCTTGCGCAGCTTCTTGAGGACGGCCTCCTTGAGCCCCGCGGACAGCGACGCGGCCTTGGCCTCCCAGTCCAGCTCCAGCACCTGCTTGGAGAACTTCATCGTCACGGCGACCTCGATTCAGGGGAAGAAAGTGAAGACAGCACGCGCGTGCGCAGGTCGGCCTTGAGCACCTTGCCGGTGGGCCCGCGGGGGAGCGACTCCAGGAACAGCACGTGGCGCGGCACCTTGTGGGCCGGGAGCGCCTCGCGGCAGAAGCGGCGCAGGTCGTCCTCCTGCGCGCTGGCGCCCGATTGAAGGACCACGGCGGCGCACGCGGCCTCCCCGCCCAGGTCGTCCGGCACGCCCACCACGGCGACCTCCTGCACGGCCGGGTGGCGCGCGAGGGCGTGCTCCAGCTCCGCGGGGCTCACCCGGTGGCCACCGACCTTGAGGATCTCCTTCGCGCGGCCCACGAGGAAGAAGAAGCCGTCCGCGTCGCGCCACGCGAGGTCGCCCGTCCACAGCCAGCCGTCGTGGAGGATGGCGGCGGTGTCTTCGGGCGCGTTGAGGTAGCCGGGCGTGACGTTGGCGCCCCTGGCCACCAGCTGGCCCACCTCGCCGTCGGGCAGGGGCGTGCCGTCGTCCGCGACCACGGCCAGCGTGACGCCGGGGATGCCCTGCCCGATGGAGCCCGCCTTGTCGGTGGCTCGCGACGGCGGCAGGTAGGAGAGCCGCGCGGTGGCCTCCGTCTGGCCGTACATGACGAACAGCTCCGCCGGGTGGAAGGCCTCGCGCGTCCAGCGCACGGTGTCCGGGGACATGCCGCCGCCAGCCTGGGTGACGTAGCGCAGCGTCAGCTTCGCGAGCGAGTCCGGGGCGGCCTGCCGCCGCAGCAGCTCGAAGGTGAGGGGCACGCCCGCGAAGCCGGTGCAGGCCTCGGTGGCCATGGCCTCCAGGACGACCTGCGGGTACATGAAGCGCGGATCCAGGAACACGGAGCCGCCCGCGAGCAGGTGCGTCTGGAGCACGCTCTTCCCGTAGCAGTAGTGCAGGGGCAGGATGAGCATGGCGCGGTCGCGCGGCGTGAGGCCCAGGTACTCCACGATGGAGCGCGTGTTCGCGGCGATGTTGGCGAACGTCTGCACGACGCCCCGGGGCGTGCCCGTGCTGCCGGACGTGTAGACGATGGACGCGGGCGCATCCGGCGGCGACGGGGGCAGGGCGATCCGAGGCGTGACGCCGGCCTCTGGATCCACCGCGCCGTCCTCCTGCAACCACGTGCACGCGGCGGGCTTCAGCAGCCCGAGCATCCGCTCCGGAGGGCGGGAGCCGTGCACGACGAAGAAGTGGGTGAGCGGCGAGCGCCCCGTCCAGCGCCGCGCGTCCTGACCGAAGATGACCGCATGGCGCGCACCCGTCTGCTCGAGGATGCTGGCCAGTGAATCCGCGCCCGTCTCCCGGTCCAGCTCCACGGCACAGGCGCCCAGGGCCTGCACCGCGAGCCCCGCGACCGCCGCCGCGCAGCCCAGGGGCAGGGCGATGAGGACGCGAGCCCCGGGCTCCACGCCAGCGGCGCGCAGCCGTCCCGCGAGCGCGAGCATCCGCGCTTCGAGTTGGACGTAGGTGAGTCGTGCCCACGGCGAGTCCACCGCTGGCGCTTCCGGCGTCGCCCGCGCATGTGCGCGAACCCATGAAGGCGCGGTGTCCGCGTGCGCGCTCGCCACCGCGGTGCTCACAGGCGAGCTCACGCGGCCTCCAACTGCACGGCATCCACATCCGCCTGGGGCACCGGCCTGGGCTTCAAGAAGTGGTGCGCCAGCAGCTGCGTGGACGCCACGGCGAACAGGGCCATGGTGTCCGCCTCGCTCTCCGCCGAGTTCGGCGCCCGCAGCTTCGCGACCAGCCGCTCCACCTTGCGCGCGTCGAAGACGCCCGTGGCCGATACCGCCTCCGGGGCCAGCAGCTCACGCGCCCACGCGGGGGCATCCGGCCCCACCAGCGCTCCGGCGATGGGCGCACGGTACGGGAACTTGTCGCGCTCCAGGATGGAGGCGGGCACCCGGCCCTTCGAGAAGCGCTTGAGCAGGTGCTTCTCGTCCAGTCCCCGCAGCCGCAGGCGCTCCGGCACTCGCGCGGCGAACTCCATCACGCCCGTGTCCAGGAACGGGAAGCGCCCCTCCACGGCGTTGCCCAGCAGCATGCGGTCGCCCTGCGCGGACAAGAGGTAGCCCGACAGCAGCGTGCGCGCCTCCAGGTACTGCGCTCGCGCCAGGGGGCGCCACTTCGCCACCGCGTCCGGCACCGTCGCGAGCACCGACGCCACCGGATCCTCGTCCGCCACCTTCGCGGCGAACTCCGGCGCGAGGAAGCGCAGGATGCGGCCGCTGTTGCCCCACCGCACCAGGTGCGAGAACCCCAGCGCGTCCGGTGTCTCCAGCCCCGTGCCGAAGAACTCGCGCAGCAGCTCCACGCCCTGTTGGCTCACCGACAGCGTCGGGTACAGCCGGCGCAGGAGCAGCGGCCGGTACTTCGAGCCCGGCTGGCGCGCCCAGAACTGGCGCACCTGCGTCTCCTTGAAGAGGTCATAGCCGAGGAACATCTCGTCCGCCCCTTCACCCGTCAGCACCACCTTGATGCCCTGGTCGCGCACCCAGCCGGACAGCCGCAGGAACGGCGCGGGCGCGGAGCGCAGCATCGCCTGCTCCGCGTGGAAGATGACGCCCGGCACCAGCGCGCCGATGTCCCCGTCGCGCAGCTCCACCACGCGGTGCTCGGTACGCAGTGCCTCCGCCACCGTCGCCTGGTGCGTGCGTTCGTCGAACCGCGCGTGCGCGAAGCCCACGGAGAAGGTCCGCAGCGTGCCGCCCAGATGCTCCTGCGCCAGCGAGCACAGCAGGCTGGAATCCAGGCCGCCCGACAGGTACGCCGCCACCGGCACGTCCGCGCGCAGCCGCAGCCGCACCGCCCGGTCCAGCAC
>JAFADT010000265.1 GCA_023424585.1 Pseudomonadota bacterium | reverse complement strand
AGCCCGCGTGGGTCGCCGCGAAGCTGCTCCTGGCGCCCCGGGCCCGGCCCATGGTGCGGTACGCGCTCCGGCGGCTGCGCGGCGCCCGGCCGCCTCCCGCGGCGGGGGCGGAGCCAGGAGCGCCACGGCCCGTCCGCTCGCCCGCTGGAAGACGGTGATTGCGGCGGGCGGGTCCGGCCCATTAAAGGTGCCGCACCATGGCGCCTGGCCTCCTCGACATGTTCAGGGTCCTGTCCTCCTTCGACCCGCCGCGCGGCAAGCTCAAGGGCGCGCCGTGGGAGGCCTACGTCGACTGGGCCATCTCCCAGGGCCTGGCGCCGCTCGCGGCGTACAACCTGGAGTACCGGATGGGCGGCGGCGAGGCGCCGGAGTGGGCCCGCGACCGGATGATGTCCATCTACACCGGCTCCGTGAACGACAACGTCATGAAGCTGGTCCACTTCAAGCGCATCGTGGATCAGCTGGAGGGCCGCAAGCTGCTGCTCCTGGGCGGCGCGGCCTTCGCGGAGGCGCTCTATCCGCACGTGGGCTTCCGGCCCGTGCTGGACATCCAGGTGCTGGTGCGCCGCATGGACGTGGACGGCTTCGCCGGCTACCTGTCCAACCACGAGTTCGTCCCGGAGCCGGACACGACGAACAGCGGCGCGGTGCGCGTCGTGTCCGACGGCCGCACCCCCATCCACCTCTACGCGGACGTGCTGGGCGCGAACCGGCGTGAGCAGTTGGCCGGCATCTTCGAGCGCGCCCGCCCCATGAAGGTCTACGGCCAGTCCGTCTTCCGCCCGGAGCTGGAGGACGTGCTGCTGCTCACCGCGCTGGACCAGGCCCACCACGGATACGACGTGCCGTGGCTGTCGTTCGTGGACCTGCGCGAGCTCGTCACCGGCGCCACCTGGATGGGCGGCGTGTACTCGCGCCCGCTGGACGTGCCGGCGCTCCTCGCGCGCGCGGAGGCGTTCGGGCTGGAGCGCGCGCTCTACACGTCGCTCTCCATCGTGGCGCGGCTGTTCCCGGAGGCGGAGGCGCAGGCCACCGCCGCCCTGCCGCCGCTGCGCCGCGCGACCCGCGAGCTGCTGGACCGGGGCGTGGTGGGTCCGGTGAGCACCCCCGGACGTTCCTCCGCCCTGCGGGGTGTGGACCGACTGCGCCGCCTCCTCACGGGGCGATAAGGCTGTCTGGCCGCTCGGCGTCCTGCGCGCCCGGGCTTTCTTTCAGTGCGCGGGTCGGCGTATGAGTTCATGACGCCACCTGTCGAAACCAGGACACTGAAAGAATGCGCATTGCCATTATCGGATCGGGCTATGTCGGACTCGTCGCGGGCACCTGCTTCGCGGACTCGGGCAACGACGTCGCGTGCGTGGACATCGACGAGCGGAAGATCCGCATGCTCCAGGATGGACAGATCCCCATCTACGAGCCGGGCCTGGAGGAGCTCATCCGCAAGAACGTGAAGGAGAAGCGCCTCACGTTCACCACGAACCTGGCCGAGGGCGTGCAGAACGCGCAGGCCGTGTTCATCGCCGTGGGCACGCCGGAAGGCGAGAGCGGCGAGGCGGACCTCCAGTACGTGCTCGCGGCGGCGCAGGCGGTGGGCCGCGCGATGAAGCAGTACACGGTGGTGGTGGACAAGAGCACCGTGCCGGTGGGCACCGCGGACAAGGTTCGCGAGGCCATCGCGAAGGTGACGGACGTGGAGTTCGACGTCGTCTCCAACCCGGAGTTCCTCAAGGAGGGCGCCGCGCTGGATGACTTCTTCAAGCCGGACCGCGTCGTCATCGGCGCGGACACCGAGCGGGCCCGGGCCATCATGGGAGAGCTCTACGCGCCGTTCGTGCGCACGGAGAACCCCATCCTGTTCATGGACACGCGCTCCGCGGAGCTGACGAAGTACGCGGCCAACGCGATGCTCGCCACGCGCATCTCCTTCATGAACGACATCTCCGCGCTCTGCGAGAAGGTGGGCGCGGACGTGGACTTCGTGCGCAAGGGCCTGGGCGCGGACAAGCGCATCGGCTACCCGTTCCTCTTCCCGGGCGTGGGCTACGGCGGCTCCTGCTTCCCCAAGGACGTGAAGGCGCTCGTCACCACGGCGCGGGAGTACGGCCTGGAGCTGGACCTGCTGCGCGCGGTGGAGCGCACCAACGAGCGGCAGAAGAAGCTGCTGGTGAGCAAGGCCGTGAAGCACTACGGGTCGCTGGAGGGCAAGAAGTTCGGCGTCTGGGGCCTGGCGTTCAAGCCGAAGACGGACGACATGCGCGAGGCGCCCTCCATCGAGGTCATCGAGGGGCTCATCGGCAAGGGCGCGTCCGTGATTGCGCACGACCCGGTGGCCGCGCACGCGTCCAGGCGCGTCTTCGGCGACCGCATCCGCTACGCGGACCTGCCCTACGACGCGCTGGAGGGCGTGGACGGCCTGTTCGTGGTGACGGAGTGGAACGAGTTCCGCCACCCGGACTTCGACCGCATGAAGAAGCTGATGAAGTCGCCGGTCGTGTTCGACGGCCGCAACATCTTCCAGCCCGCGCGCATGCGGGAGCTGGGCTTCACCTACTTCGGCATCGGCCGTAAATGAAGCAGCGGTCCGGAGGCTCGCTGGATGCGCTGACAGGGCTGCGCTTCCTGGCGGCCCTGCACGTCGTGTTGTTCCACTTCGGCACCCCGTGCATCCAGGGCGTGGCGCCGGAGTGGATGGTGCAGGCGGTGGCCTCCGGCTACGCGTCCGTGGGGGTCTTCTTCCTCCTGTCCGGCTTCGTGCTCGCGTACAACTACGTGGACGCGGCCGGCGGGATGCAGACCCCACCCCGGGCCTTCTGGAGCGCGCGCGTGGCGCGCGTCTATCCGGTGTTCCTCCTGATGTTCCTGCTGTCGGCGGTGGCCACGGCGCAGGGCTCGCTGGCGGCGAACTCCGTGCCGGTGGCCGCGGCGAAGCTGACCACGGCGGGGCTCACCACGCTGCTGCTGCTCCAGTCGTGGGTGCCGAAGCTGGCGCTGTACTGGAACCCGCCGTCCTGGTCCGTGTCGGTGGAGGCGTTCTTCTACGCCGTGTTCCCCGCGCTGGCCGGGCGGCTGGAGCGCTTCCGGGGCGCGCGCATGGCGGCGGCCCTCGCGGGCGTGTGGCTGCTGGGGCTGCTGCCGCCGGTGCTCTACATGGTGCTGCGGCCGGACGGGCCGGGCACGTTGAACGCGGCGTTCGGCGGGACCTGGCTGGCGGTGGTGAAGTTCAATCCGCTGATGCGCCTGCCGGAGTTCCTGCTGGGCGTGCTGCTGGGGCTCGTCTTCGTGCGGGAGCGGGCGGCGGCGGCGGCGCCCCGGCGCTCCGGCGCGGTGATGGCGCTGGCGGGCGCGGCGCTGCTGCTGGTTGGCTTCTCGCGGGGCGCGTCGATTCCGTATCCGCTGATGCACAACGCGCTGCTGGCGCCCGCGTCAGGGCTGCTGGTGTACGGGCTGGCGCGCGGCGGGGGGGCGCTGGGGCAGGTGCTGGCGCGGCCGTGGCTGGTGCACCTGGGCGGGGCCAGCTACGCGCTGTACCTGTTGCAGTACCCGGTCAGCGAGCTGGTGCACTGGATGCAGCGCTTCGTGGACCTGTCGTCGCCCACGCGCTTCCTGGCGGCGCTGCTGGTGTTGCTGGTGCCCGCGTCGGTGGCGGTGCACCGGTGGGTGGAGACGCCGTGGCGCACGCGGGTGCGGCGCGGGCTTCAGCCGTGGGTGGAGGGCACGGCCGCGCAGGCGGCTTCGGCGCGAGTGGCGCCAGGCGCCTGAGCCTCGCGACCGCCCGCCCTCAGCGGGCGAGGCCGCAGGCCTTCTTGCCTTCCTCGGTCTCGATGGCGCGGCAGTCGCAGCCGTCGAGCCTCGCCTCGCAGACGGCCTCGTCCTCGGCGGTGGGCTCCACGCGGCCCTCATTGTCGGCGGCAGTCTGTTGGCAGGCCTGCTTCTCCACCGAGTTCAGGGCGCACTCGCAGAGCTTCTCGGACAGCTCGCGGCAGGCGCTCTTGCACGCGGTGAGTCCGGAGAGGGAGGCGCAGAGGACGGCGGCGGTGAGGAGGAGGCGACGCATGGGGTCGGGCGAAGATGCCAGATGGTTCCCCGGATGCAAGCGGTGTCCCCGGGGTCGCGTTCATTCGAGTCCTGAACGGCCGTGCCCGGAGAGGAGGCGTCCAGGCGTCCGGGGGACGGGCCGCGGAGGCCCACGAGGAGCGTGACATACTCCCGCGCCGCGCATGGCTCCTGGCTCCCACCGCGTCTCCCGGTACACCGTCTACGCGGAAGTGGCGCTCGCGGCATTGGTGCTGCTGGGGCCGGTGGCGCTCGGCGGCGCGGCGCGCTGGGTGTCCTGGCCGCTGGGCTTGCTGTCCGGGGCCGCGGCGCTGCTGGCCGTCGTCGGGGCCCGGCGCCAGGGGAACACCCTCCGCGTGCCGCTCCTGGCCGCGCCGCTGGTGGGGGGCGTGGTGCTGTGCGCGCTGCAACTCGTGCCGCTGCCACCGGGGCTGCTGTCGTGGGTGAGCCCGGAGGCCGCGGCGCTGCGCGCGGACGTGCTCGTGCCGCTGGGGCTCACGGGCTGGCGCCCGGTGTCGCTGGAGCCCTCCGCCACCTGGCGTGAGCTGGCGAAGCACCTGGCCTCCCTGCTGACGTTCGTCGCGGCGGCGCAGGTGTGCCGTGCGCGCGCGTCGCGGCAGCGGCTGCTCTCGGCGCTGGCGTTCACGGGCGCGGCGGTGGCGGCGGTGGGGCTGGGGCACGCGCTGTTCGGCGTGGAGACGCTGTTCGGGCTCCGGGCGTACGTTCATGCGCGGCCGCCGCTGGTGACGCCGTTCGGCAACCCCAACCACCTGGCGGGCTTCCTCGGGCTGTGCTCGACGGTGGCGGTGGGGCTCGCGCTGTCGAAGCAGCCGCGCGCGCGCGCGTGGCCCTTCGCGATGGCGGCGCTCGTCTCCGGCGCGGGCGTGCTGCTGTCGCTGTCGCGCGCGGGCATCGCGTTCTTCGTCTTCGGGCAGGTGCTGCTCGCCGCGTGGCTGATGAAGCAGCGGCGCGAGGCCCGCACGCCCGCGAGGCCCGCGTGGGGGCGGGGCGCGGCGGTGCTGCTGGGGCTGCTGGCCACGGTGTCGGTGGGCGCGTACCTCGCGGCGGATCAGCTGTGGGCGGAGGCGCGCACCGTGGACGGCGTGGAGTCCCTGCGCCACGGCAAGATGGAGCCCTGGCCGATGATGGCCCGCGCGGCCCGCGCCTTCCCGGTGCTGGGCATGGGACGCGGCGCCTTCGAGGCCGCCTTCCCGCGCTACCAGACCGAGCCCAACCCCAACACCTTCACGCACCCGGAGAACGCGGTGCTCCAGGTGGCGGCGGAGTGGGGCGTGCCGGGGCTGCTGCTGCTGGGGCTGGGCGGCTGGGCCTTCGTGAAGCGCGTGCGGCGCGAGGACCACGGGCCGGTGGAGCTGGCGGCGCTGTCCGGCGTGGCGGCGCTGGCGCTGCACAACCTCTTCGACTTCAGCCTGGAGCTGCCCGCGTGCGCGGTCGCGGTCGCGGTGGTGCTGGGCGCGGTGGCCCGGCCCCGCGAAGCCGAGCGCTTGGCCGCGCATCGCCCCAGGATGGGCGCGCTGTCCGCCCGTCCGGCGCTGGTGCTGGCGTCGGGGCTCACGGTGGTGATGCTCGTCGCGCTCGTGCCGGGCCGGCGGCGGATGGCGGACGCGGAGGCCCTGCTGGCGGAGCGCGTGGCCTCCCGGGCGCCGGGCGCGGAGGTGCGCGCGCTGGGGCTCTCGCTCATCGACGTCCACCCGGCGGACTACCTGCTGTACCGGTTGATGGCGATGGCCTCCGTGTCGAACGGCGCGGCGGGCGCGAAGGACGCCTTGGCCTTCGTCAATCACACGCTGTACCTGCGGCCCCTGGACGCGCCCGCGCACCGCGTGGCCGCGCGGGCCCTGCTGCACCTGGGCCGGCGCGAGCAGGCCTTCCTGGAGTACCGGCTCGCGCATGAGGCCGGGGACACGCGCGTGTTGCCTGGCGAGGCGATGCCCAGGGCCCGCACGGTCGAGGAGCTGAAGACCCTCACGCCCGAAGCCCCTGGACAGGTCGTGGAGCTAGCGGAGGCGCTGCTCGCCGTGCCCTCGCGTCGAGCCCTGGGCCTGGCCTGGCTCGCCTGGGCGCGCGAGCACTTCGAGGGCCGGCCCGAAGCCACCGCGC
>JAFADT010000218.1 GCA_023424585.1 Pseudomonadota bacterium | reverse complement strand
GCGCCTCCAGGGCGCGGCCGCGCGGTGGCAGGGGCAGCCCGGCTAGCAGCCCGAGGCCGAGATGGAGCCGGAGGCGTTGTACAGGACGAGGTTCCTCACGATGCCGGACCAGTTCGCGATGGTGACGTTCCAGGTCTTCTTGAAGAACAGGAGCTTGATCTTCACGAACCCCGTCAGCGTGCCCGAGAGCGCGTTCAGGTTGAGGGACGTCTTGAGCCTCCAGGAAGCCATGCAGAGGCTCCAGTCGAGGCTGGCCAGGGCCTCCACCGTGGCGTTGATCAGCCGCAGGGAGCCGGTCACGCCAAAGCTGGCGATGGCGACGTTCACCGCGGCGGAGGCCACCACGTTGGCGAAGCCGCCCGCGGCGCCGGTGAGCGCGGCGACCAGGGGGTTCACCTGGCCATTCACGCGCATCGTCACGCCGCCCGTCAGCGAGGCCTTCACGGTGAGCGGGACAGGGCCGACCATGAACGTCTTGGACACGGAGAAGAAGGACCGGGACCAGTTGATCGGGGTCGGCGCGAAGTTGCCGGCGAGGCTGGTGCTCCAGATCATCGCGCCCATGGCGTACAGCGCCGCGTTGCCGCTGTTGCAGCCGCCCTGCTGCCCGCAGACGGTGGCGCGACCGCGCACCAGCTCCTTCTGGATGTTGAAGGCGGTGCCGTGGACCCGGCCCTCGGTGAGCGCCTCCTGCTTCTTCGCCGTGGTGCTGGTGGCGGGCGTCGCGGTGATGGCCGCGCTGACGTTGTAGCCAGCGCCGAAGATGTTGTTACCGAACAGCTCGGTGCGCTGGTAGCTCTTGGTGACGGGCCCGGTGAGCGCCGCCCCCAGCTCCGCGGAGCGCAGCCCGGACAGGTCCTGCGTCGGCACCGTCTCCGTCGGCGGCGGCACGTTCTGCGTGGCGGCCTCCGGAATGGTGGCCTGGCCGTACTGCAGGTGCCTCATGCCGTCATTCATGTCGAGATAGACAGGCGCGTTGAGCAGCTCCGACTCGGCCTGGACGACGGCGTCCTGCTCCGGCGCCGTGTAGGTGCTGCTCGGGTTGAACGGGAGGACCGGCGTCTCCCACGGAGTCTTGTCGTCCAGCTGGGTGTTGGACGGATAGAGCGTGTACGGGTACTTCGCCGAGTCGACGACATACGGCGTGGTGTCCTGGTAGTCCTGCGCGGACGCGAAGGTGGACGCAGTGAGCGCCAGGAGCGCCAGGGCCTTGGATACTGCCTTCATCATGATGAGCCTCTCCATCGAATGGTTACGGCGCGCGGCCCTTGTGCAGGCAGCGCGCCACCCTCGCTGGGATGGCTCTATTTCCGCAGAGGCCTTTGATTTCCTGGGGTTGGCTTCTTCCAGAGCCCTGGTAACGGGTGTTGTCACTGATAACGCGTGTGCCCAGGGTGGGCCCTCGGCGTGATCACACCCGTTTCCAGCGCCTCGGCACTCCAGCGGCCCTGAACGCGGAAGACGCGTGGGAAAGCCCCCGCGAAGCGGGCTCCAGGCACGGGCCTCCCGCGCGTCAATGCGGCGCCCTGGTAACAACGGGTACCACCCGAGCAGGCGGGCGCGTCATCGGTGCCTGCTCCTGGATCCAGTAGTATCCGCGCCACGCCGCCGACCGGCTGGGGAGGTAGCGGCATGTCAGGGGGAGAGGCGGCAATGAGGAACGCGTATTGGGAGAATCGCTCTTCCGGCGGGCATGCCGAGGAGGTCCCTTCCCGCGACGGGGAGTCGCTGCCCGGGCTCGAAGACGGGGGGCCCACCACCTGGCCCTATGAAGGGGAGCCCACGAAGGCTCCCCCCCTCGAGCCCGGCTACACGCTGCTGGGTCGCTATACGGTGCTGGGCACGCTGGGCCAGGGCAGCATGGGGGTGGTCCTGAGCGTGTATGATGCGCGGCTGGATCGGCGCGTGGCGCTCAAGCTGCTGCGACCCTGGAGCGGAGGCGAGAGCCGCCGCGACGAGGAGCAGGCCCGGTTCGTGCGCGAGGCGCAGGCGATGGCCCGCCTGAGCCACCCCCAGGTGGTGGCGGTGTACGACGCGGGTACCCTGGAGGACGGCGCGCTCTTCATCGCCATGGAGTATGTGGAGGGGCAGACGCTGCGCCGCTGGCAGCAGGGGCGCCCGTGGGACGAGGTGCTGGCGCAGTACCTGGCGGCAGGGCAGGGACTGGCCGCTGCCCACGAAGCGGGCCTCATCCACCATGACTTCAAGCCAGACAATGTGCTGGTGGGCCAGGACGGGCGGGCACGGGTGACGGACTTCGGCCTGGCCTGGCTCGAGTCCGCCTCGGTGGATGAGCCGCGCGAGGTCCCCGCGCAACGCCTCGCCGCGCAGCCGGCCGTGGCGCTCACGCCGCTGACCACGCGCTCGAGCCAGTGGATGGGGACGCCGAGCTACATGGCGGACGAGCAGTTCCGAGGCCAACGGGGAGACGCGCGCAGCGACCTGTATGCCTTCTGCGTGTCCCTCTATGAGGGGCTGTACGGCCAGCTCCCCTTCCAGGGCAACACCGTGGCGGAACTGCGCGCGGCTCAGCGCGCGGGCAAGGTGGAGCCGCCGGAGGACTCCCAGGTCCCCGCGTGGGTGACGCGCACGCTCCTCCAGGGGCTGAGTACCGAGCCGGCGCGGCGTTCCTCCTCCATGAAGGCGCTGCTGCACGCGCTGGCGGACGACCCGGAGAAGAAGCGGCGGGCGAGGCCCTCGCGCTGGGCCCTGGTCGGCGCGATGGGGGCGGCGGGGCTGGCCTTGTGGGCGTGGGCTCGCCCGCGGGAGGAGGTGTGTGGCCGCATGGAGCTGCGGCTGAGCGGAGTCTGGGATGCGGCGGTCAGGGCCCGGCTGGAGCAGGGGCTGCTCGCCACGGGGGTCCCCTACGCTCAGGCCACCACCGAGCGGGTGGTGCAGGGGCTGGAGGCCTATGCGAGAGCCTGGGTGAGTCAGCGCACCGCGCTGTGCCTGAGCGCGAGCCAGGAGGGGCACCCGAAGAACTCGGGGCTGCTGGTGCTGCAGGAGGCCTGCCTGGAGCGCAGGCGCGGCCAGCTGCGCGCCCTCACCGAGCTGTTGTCCCAGAGTCCAGACACCCCACTGGTGAGCAAGGCGGTGGAGGCGGTGCAGGCCCTGCCGCCGCTGGAATACTGCGAGGACGCCAAGGCGCTCACCGCCACGGTGCCGCCGCCCGAGGACCCGGTGGTGCGCGGGAAGGTGGAGGCGCTCCAGCAGCAGGTCGACTCCTTGCGGGTGCTGCTGGATACGCACCGCGTCCAGGAGGGGCTCGCGCTGGCGGACTCCCTGCTCCCCCAGGTGAAGGCGGCAGGCCACGCTCCGCTGGAGGCTCAGACCCTCTACCTCGTGGCATGGATGAGAGAAGGAGCAGGCGACTACCGAGCCACCGTGGAAGGCCTGCGCGAGTCCATGGAGATAGCGGCCCGTGGCAGGGACGCCTATACGCTGGCCCAGGCCTCGAACTCCCTGGTCTGGGTGACGGGCAACCGCCTGAGGCGGCCGCACGACGCGCTACAGATGGTGCCCATGGCGCAGAGCATGGTGGCGCTGGCGGACGATGACCGCATCCGCGCCTTTGCCTCCAACAGCGAGGGCACCATCCTCATGGCCGTTGGCAAGTACGAGCAGGCACGGCAGGCGTTCGAGCACGCCCTGGCGCTGAGGAAGAAGGTGTGGGGCCCCGAGCACTGGGAGGTGGCCTCCACGCTCCACAACCTGGGCCTGCTGTTCCAGAGCATGGGCCGGGTGGACGAGGCGCTCAAGGCCCATACCCTCTCGCTGGAGCTGAGGAAGAAGGTGTTGGGCCCGGAGCACCCACGGGTGGCCGAGTCCCTCAGGGATCTCGGCACCACGCTCCAGGAGATGGGCCGGTTCGACGAGGCGCTCGAGGTCCAGACGCGCGCCCTGGCGCTGAAGCAGAAGGTGCTGGGCTCCGAGCATCCGTCCGTGGCCGACTCGATCGGCGCGCGAGGCCACGTGCTCCGCGACATGGGGAGGGCCGAGGAGGCACTCGCGGCCTACACGCGCGCGCTGGAGCTGAACCTGAAGCTGCTGGGCCCCGAGAGCCCGCTCGTCGCCTGGGCGCTCACTGACCAGGGCGAGGCGCTGGTGGAGCTGGGGCGCCACGCGGAGGCGAGGGAGAAGTTCACGCGCGCCATGGCCTTTCAGGACAAGGCCCTGGCGCCGGACGACCTGGGGCGCCTGGGGCCCCTGCTGGGGATGGGCCGGCTCTGTCTGGCCGAGGGAAAGCCCGCCGAGGCCGTGCCCTTCCTCGAGGGCGCCCTGAAGCTGACCTTGATCCATGAGAGGGCGCGGGTTCAATTCCCGCTGGCACGCGCGCTCTGGGACTCCCACGGAGACAGGGCGCGCGCCATCGAGCTGGCCACCCAGGCCCGCGACTACTGGAGCCGCGTGGACCGAAGGGCGGACGCAGAGCGGGCCTCCCAGTGGCTGAAGCAGCACGCCACGTCCAGGCCCTGAGTGACGGAGCCTGTCACGAGCCAGAGCGCAGACTGGACCAGTTGAGTGTGCCGCACCTTCGATTCGAGCGGCTCCTCGCTTCCGCGCGCTCGCGGTCGCCTCACCCGCACCGTCCCCATGCTCGTCGCCAACCGGCGCTCCTTGCCGTGCCCGTTTCGGTAGCCCGGCTTCGCGTCCACCTCCGTCCGCCGCTCACTCTTCGGCCGTCCCAGGAAGGCCGTCAGCTCTTCCTCCAGCATCCGCTGCAGCCAGTGCTGAATCTGCTCCCGCGCCAGTGCCTCCAGCGCTTTGAACCGCGAACTCGACGGCGGTGCTTCTCCCTGCGTGCTCTTCTTCATGGCGATGTCTCGTCCCCGTGGGGCCGGGCGGCAACCCGGCCTCCCTTCGGTGGTGCTCACCGGGGAGCGTTACGTCGCTTTTCTCGTTTCCACACCCTCTGTGATTACCTCCCCCTCTTTGGCGACCCGCTCATGGCCAGTGCCGCCATGGACCGGCTCCTCCACCACGCCCACGTCCTCGTCATCGAAGGCGACAGTTTCCGCAATCCGCCTCCAGCCCGCCGCCGCAAGCCCTCGGCCGCCGACGCCAGGTAGTCCGTAGTGGAGCCGCTTGGCCGACCCGACCTCGTCCGCGCTGCGAACTCGAATCGCCGCTCCCTGACAGCTCACCAGGGCGATCCGCTTGGCCGACCCTCATGCGATCCATGGCCCCGGTCCTTGACACGTGTTGTCGAGCTGCCCCTGGGCGAGGGTGCAGTAGTAGGGCGCGACTTCCACGGCGAGCACGTTCCGCATCTCCTGGCGGGCGCTGTCGAAGTCCAGCTTGTCCTTGTGTTCGTACATGCGGTGCAACGCGTCCACGAGCCTGTGGGAGCCCTCTCGGATGAGTTGTGTCAAGCGGCGTTGACATGTCAGTGCCTGGGGCTGACGCGTCAGCGCGTACGCCCAACATTGGAGTGGGCCGTGCAAATCCTGCGAACCCCTGAAGTCGGAGGGGCATGGGTGTTGCTATTGTGCTGCCTGCACGCCCAAGAGGGAGAAACAATGAAAGTCCCCTCACGAGCCTGTGTAGCGTGTTGCCCGTTTAATCGATGTGAGGAACCTCAAGAATGAAAGCAACCCTCTTGCTCGTTGTCTTCGCCGCCTTCGTAGCCTTCTCCGCTGCTGCCAGTGACATGAAGATAGGCGTCACCCCCAAGCGCTGTGGTGGCTCCTCTGGCAAGACGTGCCTTCGTGGAGAAGTCTGTGTTGGTGAGAAGGAGCTCAAGGACGGTCTCGGTGTCTGCATCTTGAAACCACGTTCCTGCGGCATCTTCTTCGGCGACACCTGCCTGGGCAGCACGGCCTACTGCATGGCCGACCCGAGAATCCAGTGCCCCCCTGGGGTAATTGACTGTGGTGG
>JAFADT010000188.1 GCA_023424585.1 Pseudomonadota bacterium | reverse complement strand
TGCTCAGGGTGCTGGACGAGAACTGGGACACCTTCGACACGGCGAACGGGACGAAGGACGGCAAGCTGACGATGGCGGACCTGGAGGCGGTGCTGGGCAGCCCGGCGGCGTCCTCCACGCTCAAGCGCGCCGCGCAGTTCTTCACGGACCACCCGGAGTACTGGCACCGCCTGGAGATGGCGGCCAGCGGCGGCCGGGATGGCGTCACCAGCTGGCAGGACCTGGACGCGGCGCTGGGCGCGGTGGCGGCGCCGGCGAGCGGCAGCGGGCGGAGCACGGGCGGCTCGCGGGCGCGGGACATCGTGGACAACCCGAACATGAGCATCGAGCAGAAGGTGCAGGCCCTGCTCATGGGCATCACCGAGGACACCGACGACGAGCTGCTGGACGTGATGAACGAGATGGCCAGCGCCCGCGAGGAGCGCGCCTCGCTGGGCACCAGCGACTCGGACAAGGCGCGCGGCGCGAAGCTGGACACGAGCATGCAGGAGCTGGAGCTGCGGCTTCAGACGCTGATGGAGAAGCGCAAGGCGATGTTCGACCTGATGAGCAACATGTCGTCGAAGTTCAACGAGATGGCGAAGACGGCCATCTCCAACCTGCGCAGCGCGTGAGAGGGCCGCCATGGGACGCATCATCAAGCACGAAGGCGGCGAGGGGCTGACGATGGAGACCGGAACGGCGCGCAGGCTGAAGGCGTTCGCGCGGGGGGAGACGACCTGGGCGGAGGTGGAGGGGATGACCTTCGAGGAGGCGAAGGCCATCGCGCAGGTGGGCTGTGACCTGGCGGCGGCGGGCCGGCTGGAGGAGGCGCGCATCCTCTTCGAGGGGCTCGTGGAGGGGAACCCGAAGGACTCGGCGGCGCACGCGGCGCTGGGCACGGTGTACCAGAAGCTCGGCAGGGTGGACGACGCGCTCACCGAGTACACGCACGCGCTCTCGAGGGACCCGCGCAACCCCGTGGCGCTGACGGGCCGGGGCGAGCTGTACCTGCGCCGGGGCGAGCGGCAGGGCTTCACGGACATCGCCAACGCGGTGGAGGTGGATCCGCACGGAGAGACGTCCGCGGGGCGCCGCGCGAAGTCCCTGGTGAGGGCCATCACCCTGGTGGCGGTGGAGAAGCTGAAGGAGGGCGCTCCGACGACGTAGCGCTTCGTGTGCGCGGCCCGCCGTCAGGAACGCGGGGCGCCGCGCGAGAAGGCTTGAAGGGGGAGCTGTCTCAAGACGGTTGTGCCGCCGGACAGTTGGGGAGCGGTCCGGGGGCGGCCGCCGGAGGGTGGGCCTGGATGGCGAGGGGGAATGGAGTGGAGGCCCATCCACCGGCGGCTTCTTGAGAGGCGCTCAGGGCGCGTCGAGCGCGGCGAGCCGCTCCCCGATGGGGGGGTGGCTCATGCCCTTGAGGACGACCCAGCGGGGGGGCTCGGGGTCCATCTTGTTCACCCGGGCGGCCTTCACCAGCATGCGGCGGAAGGCACCGGGGTCGCCAGTGAGGTCCAGGCCGTAGCGGTCCGCCTCGCGCTCGCGCTGGCGGGAGAGCGCCCCGGACACGGGGGCCGTGAGCAGGATGAGGACGAAGACCACCAGCGACACCATCGGCAGGGTGCGGATGTCGCCCGCGCGCTGGACGCCCCACCAGCCCCGGCGGGCGGAGAGGCGCAGCAGCTGGTCGATGAGGAAGAGCAGGGCTACCACCGCCAGCGCGGACGCGATGCGGCCGGGCCAGCGGGGCTCGTTCACGTGGCCCGCCTCGTGCGCCACCGCGGCCAGGATTTCCTCCTCGCCGAGCTCCTTCAGGATGACGTCGTTGAGGACGATGGTGCGCGTGGGGCCCTGGCCGGCGAAGTACGCCTGGATGCGCTTGGACGTCACGGACGTCTTCTCCACCACCACGTCGGAGAAGGTGATGTCCGCCTTGCGCATCAGCGCGGTGATGCGCGAGCGCAGCGGCCCCTCCGGCAGGGGCGTCTGGTCGAAGTAGAGGCGGGCGCGGTACGGGTCCAGGGCGGAGGACACCAGCATCAGCAGGGCCACGGGCACGCCCAGCACCAGCCACCAGCGGCGCACGCGGCGGGCCAGGCCGTACAGCCCCACCACGAGCGCCGTCAAGGCGATGGCGCCCACGAGGCCGCCCTTGAACCACGTCCACGCGAAGGTGGCGGGCGTGTCGTTGGAGAGGCCGTGCCGGTGCTCCAGCACGTAGAAGAAGTACACGTTTGCGGGGGCGTAGAGCACCTGGGTGGCCAGGTCGATGAAGAGCGCGAAGAGGAGCGCGGTGCCCCAGCCGGGCTCGCCCCACAGCCGGTCCATGGCGCTGAACGCGGCGCGGCTCACGGGGGCCGTGCGCAGACGCTGGCCGAACCTGCGCTCCAGCGCCGCCGCCGCGGCCGCGGCCCCCCGGTACACGGGCCGCACGAGCACGGCCAGGATGAGCGCCGACAGGGCCAGCCGCGTCAGGGGCTCCACCGCCGCGCGGATGTAATAGGGCTGGTGGTAGGCGTGGATGTCGGCGAGCTGCTCCGGGGTGAAGAGCGGTTCCATGGCCTTGGGGCGCGCTTCAGCGGCGCTTCGCGCCCGCGTTGGAGGCGGGCATGGGCACGGAGACCTCCTCCGACTCCGGGTCGCCGCTGTCCGCGTCCGCGAGCAGCAGCGACTTCACCTTCTCCAGGCTCTGGCGGGTGCGGTCCACGAAGGCGTTCTGGGAGCCGATGCGCTCGGCGGCCTCCAGCGTG
The DNA here is from genome assembly GCA_023424585.1 of Pseudomonadota bacterium. Lineage (GTDB taxonomy): Bacteria > Myxococcota > Myxococcia > Myxococcales > Myxococcaceae > Corallococcus. Next base: position 6,110 of record JAFADT010000188.1, on the reverse strand, counting down.
CGCTCGTAGATGTTGATGGACTTGGTGAGCAGCACGCGGATCTTCTTGCGCAGCTCCTGGCGGTAGACCTCCGCCTCCTCGGCGTTGAGCTCCGGGGGCGTGGGCGAGTTCACCATGTGCTCGTAGAGGTTCTCGTACAGGGCGCCAATCTGCGCGCCCGCGGCGGTGGCCCAGTAGCCGTTGCCCACGCGGATGGAGCGCAGGTAGTGGCCCTGTGCGGACAGGAGCAGCTCCGCCTTGTAGTTGAGGTCCTGCGCCAGCCCGTCGCTGCCCCGGCTGGCCTCCAGCTTCACGGCCTCGTAGTGCAGCCGGTAGATCTCTCCCACGAAGAAGTGCGCCTGCGCGGGGAAGTAGTCCTCCACCTCCGCCTTGTCCGGCAGGGCGTCATACGCGGCCAGCGCCTTGCGCAGCGTCCCTTCCGCGTCGTCGGTGCGGCCGGCCTCCACCTGGCAGATGCCCTGCTGCACCTGGGCCTCGATGCGACGGCCCGCGGGCAGGTCCTCGCGCGCGGCCAGGGTGGCCAACAGCTTCACCGCCTCCTCGTAGCGCTCCAGGTGGTAGAGCGTCTCCGCCACGCGGAAGGACGCGTCCAGCGCGTCGCCCTGGCCCTTCTCCGGCTCCGCCAGGTCGGAGAAGCGCCCGTAGGCGTCGTCCCACTCCTTGAGGCGCTGGTGCGCGAGCCCCGCGTTGTAGAGGGCCTGCCGGCGGTGCGGGCTGTTGGGATGGAAGTCCGCGAGCCGGCCGAAGTAGCGCGCCGCCTGCTTGAAGTCGTTGGCGGCGAAGGCGGAGGTGCCGCCCGCGAAGAGCTCCTCGTCGTTGAGCTTGTCCAGCTCCAGGTCCGCCGTCACCGTGACGGGGTCGAACTCCACGACCTGCTTGTTCGCCGAGGCGTCCGGCTTCGTCGCCCCGCCCGTGGTGCGGCAGCCCGTCAGCGCCAGGCCCAGGCCCAGCACGCCCGCCCACAGCCACCGCCGGGCGACTCCGGCTGCCTCCATCCGCGTCCTGCCGTGCATGCAGCTCACTCCCATCCGGACGACCACGTCATCCGGTGCGGCCCCGGACCTCGACACCCCCTGGGCCTGACAGGTTCCCGGGGGCGCGCTCCAGTGCAGCCAGTCTAATGCGGGCGGACCTCCGGTGCTTTCCTGGCCGCCTGCCGGGCGTGAACGCCCCCGCGCGCCGGAAATGCCCGGGGCGACCGGCGGGTCACCCGGAGTGGGGGAGGGTGCGCTCAGGCGATGACGTCGTCGCCCAGGAGGTAGCGGCCGGTGCCCCACAGCGCGACGAGGTCGTGCACGTCCAGCCCGAAGCGGGGCACCTGGATGAGCGGTGTTCCCGGGCAGGCCGCGCGCAGCTGGGCCATGCCCTCCAGGTCCTGCTGCGCCAGGACCTGGAGCTCGCGCAGCGTCTCCTCCACCTTCGCGCGCCGGGTGGGCGTCAGCGTGGCCGCGTCCGCCCACTGCGCCTGGGTGGGCAGCGGGTGCACGCGGTTCACCACGATGGCCGTCATCTCCATGCGGTTCTGCCGGAGCAGCTTGTGGAAGTGGATGGCCTCGTCCAGCCGCTCCGGGTTGGGGCTCGTCACCAGCACGAACCCCGTCGTCTTGTCCTCCAGCAGCTCGCGCACGCCGCGGGCGCGCTCGCGGAAGCCCTCGTTCATGGAGGAGAGCGTCAGCATGAAGGAGGACAGCTCCTGGAGCATCTCCGTGCCGGTGAAGCGCGACAGGGCGCGCGTCACGTAGCTGCCGCCCAGGTTGAAGAGGGACAGGCCCACCTTGCCCGCCTTCAGCGCGGGCGTGAGGAGCCACCTGGCCGCTTCGTTGTCCAGGAAGTCCAGCACCCGGTTGGGCGCGTCCAGGAAGTCCAGCGCGTGCGCGGTGGGCGGGGTGTCCAGCACCACCAGCTCGTAGTCCGTGCGGCGGCGCAGGTCCCAGACCTTCTCCATGGCGATGTACTCCTGGCTGCCCGCCAGGGCCGTGGAGAGGGACTGGTAGAAGCGGTTGGCGAAGATGCGCTCGCGCTGCTCCGGCGGGGCCACGCGGGTGATGAGGTCGTCCCAGGTGGCCTTCATGTCCAGCATCATGGCGTGCAGGGCCGCCTGGGGCTTCACGCCCAGGGGCTCCAGCACCGACGCGGGGACCTCCGCCTCCGTGTTGCCCAGGCCGGACAGGCCCAGGGAGTTGGCCAGGCGCTTCGCCGGGTCGATGGTGCACACGATGCTGGGGCGGCCATCCACCGCCGCGCGCAGCGCGAGCGTCGCCGCCACCGTCGTCTTGCCCACGCCGCCAGAGCCCACGCAGATGAGCACGCGCTTGTTCGCGAGCGCCGCTTGCAGCGCCGTCATGCTCCCGTGCCTCCAGTCACCATCGCGTCCAGGTGCCCCATCACCGTCTCCACCGCGTCCCGTCCGAAGCGCGGCACGAACAACCTGGGCACCGTGTACACCGGCGCGTGGAGGTTGCGCTCCAGCTTCGTGCCCGCGAGCACCGCCTGCGACGCGCGGTCATGGTGCGCCTGGGCCACGCGCTGGAGCTCCGGGTGGCCCGCGAGCGCCTCCAGGTCCGCCTCCGTGAAGCGCTGGGGGAAGGCCTGGTTGAGCACCGCCGCGTGCGTGCGGATGTGCACCCGGTCTCGCAGCGCGGCGTGCAGCTCCAGCGCCTCGTTCACCGGCATCTCCTCCGGCAGCGCCACCAGCACCGCGGCGGTGACGGTGGGGTCCACCAGCAGGTCGCGCATCTTCAGCGCCTCGCGCGTCATGGGCCCCGGCGGCACCGTCTGCAGCAGCACCTGCGGCACGCTCAGGAAGGAGATGGCGTGGCCGGTGGCGGGCGCGTCCAGCACCAGCGTGTCGTACTTCCAGCGGCCGTCCGGCAGCTTCTCCTGGAGGTGGAAGAGGATCTTCCCCAGCAGCACCAGCTCCTGGAGGGACGGGATGAAGCGCAGGAAGTAGCGCACCAGCCGGTTCTCGAAGACCGTCTTGTAGAGGGTCTCGAAGCGCAGGACCATCAGGCCGTACTCGCGCATGGCCTCCTGGGGGCGCACGTCCACCGCCCAGAGGTTCTCTTCCAGGAGCTTCACGTCCGGCCCCGCTTCGGGCAGCTCCAGCATGCGGCTGACGCGCTCCTGGGTGTTCACTTCACACACCAGGGTGCGCCGGCCGGCGCGCACCGAGGCCAGGGCCAGGGCGGCGGCGACGGTCGTCTTCCCCACGCCCCCCTTGCCAGAGACGATCCACAGGCGTTTGTCGAGCAGTCCGGCCATAGAGGGCGCGCGAACCGTAGGGATGGCCCCCCGGAGAGTCAACGAGAGTCCACGAGCGGAAATCCCCATTGGTGCCCCGCTTGACACGTCGCGTTGGCCGCTCCCAGAGTGCGGCGTTTTCTTCCTGACGTCCCGCCTGTCCCGGCGGCCCTGGGCCTGTCTGGCGGTGGGCGGGACCCGAACGGTTTTGAAGCCATGCTCAAGAACAACCCGGTGATGAAGAAGCTCGTGGAGACGGGCGAGGAGCGCGTGGGCAAGCTCGCGCAGCAGCTGCTCTCCAACGAGAAGTTCGTGGCGGCGGTGCAGGGGCTGGTGTCCCGCTCGCTCGCGGCGAAGGGGACGCTGGACGCGGCGCTGCGCACGGCGCTGTCCGCCATGAACCTTCCGTCCACGGCGGACCTGGAGCAGCTGCGCTCGAAGGTGGACGACCTGGAGAAGCTGCTCGCGTCCGTCGAGGGCAAGGTGGACACGCTGGTGTCGAACGCGTCCTCGAAGAAGAAGGCCTGAGGGGCGCGCGTCTTCCGCTTCCCTGGAGGGAGCCATGCGGCGCATCGCGTTCATCAACGAGAAGGGCGGCACCTGCAAGACGACGCTCGCGGTGAACACCGCCGCGTGGCTCGCGCTCCAGCGGCGCCGCCGCGTGCTGCTGATGGACCTGGACACCCAGGGCCATGCGGGCAAGTCCTTGGGCGTGGACGTGCGCACGCTGCCGCGCAACGTCTTCCACCTGCTCACCGACGCGGAGGTGTCCCTGGCCTCCGTGGTGCGCCCGACGGGTGTGCCCGGGCTGGACGTGGTGCCCGCATACAGGGAGATGGCGGACTTCCCGGTGGTGGTGGCGCAGGACCCGCGGCGCGCGCACCGGCTGGCGGACCGCATGCGGGAGGCGGAGGCCGCGGGCTACGACGTGGTGCTCTTCGACGCGCCTCCGTCCATGGGGCTCACCACGCGCAACATCCTGGTGGCCGCTTCAGAAGTGGTGGTGCCGGTGGCGCTGACGTACCTGGCGCTGGACGGGTGCGCGGAGCTGGCGGAGACGGTGCGCCAGGTGGGCGAGGCGGAGGGGCGCCTGGACCTGCGCGTCACCAAGGTGGTGCCCACGCTGTACCGGAAGACGGCGCTGGCCACGGCCATCCTGGAGCGCCTGCGCGCGTACTTCCCCGACGCGCTCGCCGCCACGCCGCTGGGCTACAGCGTCAAGGTGGACGAGGCGCAGAGCCACGGGAAGACCATCTGGGAGTACGCACCCCAGAGCCCGGGGGCGCGGATGCTCGAGGCCATCGCGGCGGAGATCGACGGCGGGGTCCCTCCGGCGAAGCGGAAGCGGACCCGGCCGAAGGTGGCCTGAAGCGGCGGCGCCCGCTTCCTCGACGGGCGCCGCGACGTTCAGGCCCAGGGGCTTCAGGACGCGCTGGGGTCCTTCTTGTCGCCCTTCTCCACGGCGTCGAGCTTCTTCTCCAGCTCCTCCAGCCGCTGCGTGAGCGCCTGCATGTCGCGGCCCAGGGCGGGGAGGTTGCCCGTCAGGTTCTCCACGACCTGCTTCACGCGCTCGTCGATGCGGCGCTGGAAGTCCTCGAAGGCGCGCTGGCTGGCCTTGAGCAGCTCCGCCGGGTTGAGGCCCGCGGGGCTGGCGTCCGCCTGCGGCGCGGGCGCGGGGGGGGCTTCCGGGGCGGCCTCCTGCGGGCTGCCGTCCTCGCGGCGCAGCAGCTTGTCCAGCCGCTGCTCGGCCTCCTCGCGGATGGACGCCACCCGCGGCGTGACCTCCTTCTGGATGAACCCGGAGATGGACTCGCCGGGGTGGCGGATGATCTCCCGCAGCACCGACAGCGGCATCTGGTTCTTCTTCTTCTCCTCCTCGAAGATGATCTGCGCGAGGGTGACGGAGGTCAGGTCCTCCTTCGTGCGGTTGTCGACAATCCGCACTTCGGTGCCCTCCTTGATCATCGCGGCGATCTCATCGAGCGTGACGTACCGGCTCTCCACGGTGTCGTAGAGCTTCCGGTTCGTGTAGCGCTTGATGATCTTCGGCTCCTTGGAGTTGCTGGGAGCGTTTGCTTGCTCGGCCTCGCTCATGTCTGTCGTCTCCGACCCCGGCTGCGCCTTGGCATTTACTCGTTTACTGCTTGATTTCCAAAGGGGCGAACCTCGTATCAAAGGGGTTGGAAGCGAGCAAGTTGCCCGGGTCCGACTCGCCGTGGTCGCCGGGTGGGCCTATGCTCTGAGTCCCCCCGACCCGACCCCATGATCGTCCAGTGCGAACAGTGCCAGACGCGGTTCAAGATCCCCGACGAGAAGGTGACGGAAAAAGGGGTCAAGGTCCGCTGCACCAAATGTCAGAACACCTTTCGGGTCGCGCGTGAGCCCGCGCCAGCCCTGAGCGCCCCCCCGCCAGCCGCCCCTCCTGCCGGGCAGGCGGACCCGTTCCAGGCGTTCGGGGAGGCCCCGGAGCCCACCGGTGAGGTCACCCGTCCCGGGGCGGCGTACTACGCGCCGGGCGCCCCGACGGTGAAGTCCCAGATGAAGACCTGGGGCGACGTGGACGTGGACATCGACGTGGATGCCCCGCCCGCCGCGCCGGGGGCCGGTGGGTCGATGATGCCCTTCGACCCGCCCACGCCGTCCCCGGGCGTGGCGTCCCGGCGGCAGGCGGCCCCGCCGGCGCCCCTGCCTTCGCCCGCGAACCTGACCGGGCTGGACCTGGAGGACCCGTTCGCGGACTTCATGGCGGACGCACCGGCGCCGAGCGCCGCCCCCCCGCCTCCCGTGGCGGCCCCCCGCCCGGCGCCCCCGGGGGCCTTCGCGCCTCCTGGCGCCCGCACCGCGCCTCCTGGGGCGTTCGCGCCGGGGCC
>JAFADT010000145.1 GCA_023424585.1 Pseudomonadota bacterium | reverse complement strand
GGACATGTCCGGAGCATAACGCGACCGCAGGGGCACCTGACACCAGACGTGAATCCCTCCCCACCAATGACGCCCAGCTGGCAATGGCACCCATGCGCCATTTGACAAATCAAGCAAAATCAGTTTTCCATTTTTACCATGAACATCCCAAAGCCAGTGTTGTGCACGGTCGTGCTGGCCTCCGTCGCCTGTGGCGGCGAGGCCTTCGAGGGTGACGCGGTCACGGAGGATGCCGTGGCCACCACGCGGCAGGCGGCCTTCTCCGGCGTGAATGGGACGGTGTGCGAGGAGAGCCCTTACAACTGCAAGCTGCGCCCCTCCGGCGGCAACCGCGTGCAGACCAACGACCCAGACGACGATGACACCTGGGGCATCACCACCGGCGTGCCCATTCGCGATGGCAACGGCACGGTGGTGGGCACGTCCACGCGGACGCGCTCCCTCTTCAACTTCGGCCAGACGCGCACGTTCGCCGGAGAGCTGCATGCGTTCGCGACGTCGACGTCCAACTCCAGCTCCGGCTGGCTGCCCATGTCCGCCATCCTGGGACGCACGTCCTTCGAGGAGAAGGTCGGCCATGTCTCCGCGCTGGGCTCCGGCCTGAGCAAGATGGCGTGCTACGCCGTGCGTAACTCGCATGACCCCGCCCTCGAGGTGAAGAAGGTCGTCTATGACACGACGTCGGCCAACGAGCGCGCGGGCGACTACCTGCCGCTCGTGCGCGCCAACGGCCTGCGCTCGGCGAACCTCACCTTCAACGTGCCGGGCTTCGGCCTGGGCGGCGTCGCGGTGGACCACTTCCCCGCAGGCACGAAGTTCCAGCGCCTGGACGTGCCGACGAACTCGGGCGCGCCCTCCATCGACATCCCGCTCTGGGTGAAGGACAGCGCGGGGCGCTACCGCCAGCAGTCCGGCACCATGAAGTTCATCTATGGCTACGTCATCGCCGCCACCGGCACCCGCCGCAACGGCTGGATGGCTTACGACGCGCTCGAGGTCAGCTCCGGCTGCCCTTGAGCGCGTCGCCCCTCGCGAGCAGGCTTCACGGCGAGGGCTGCGCGGACACGCGGTCCTTCGCCGCCACCAGCTCCTCGCGTCGCAACAACAGGAGCGCATTCGCCTTGGGCAGGATGCGCACCTGGAAGCGCCGCTGGGCCATGTCCTCGGCGGTGAAGACGTTCCGGTCGCTCACGAGCAGCAGCGCCGTGGGCACCACGTCCCGCGCCGAGCGGTTGCCGTAGTAGTGCACCAGCACGTGGTACGGCCCCGGCGCCACCTTGCGCGCGTGGTACAGCTCCGGCCCCAGGCCATCCGTGATGTCCCAGTACAGCCGCCCGCCCAGGGACGTCTCCTTGTGCTGGTAGAAGCACTTCTCGCCATCCGGCTCGATGACCCACAGGTCGATGTCCGTGCTGTCCGAGTTCCAGTGCGTGGTGAGCTGGTAGTCGATGGGCTGCGCGTCCGCGAACACCGGCGCACCGTCGAGCCCTCGAAGTCCCGCGCGGCGCGCCCGGAGCACCGGGGCGACCTCCGCGAGCCGCGACTGCCGCTCCAGCCCCGCCAGCATCCGGGCGTAGTGGAAGCTCGCCACCGTCCGCAGCTCCTCGGCGTGCCGCTTCCAGGGGCGCGCCAGGACGATTTCATAGTTCCGGGCCGCCTCGGAATAGCGGCCGGACGCGTCCAGCGCGAGCGCCTCCTCCAGGAAGGCCTGCGCCTCGAAGGGGCGGTTGAGGCGCACGTGCTCGAAGAGCTCCGCCGCCGCCGGGTACTGCCCCAGCGCCAGCAGGCCATAGCCCACCAGCCGCAGCGCCTCCGCGTCGCGGGGCCGCAGCTCCACGGGCGACGACAGCGCCCGCACCGCGCCCCAGGTGTCGCCGGAGAAGGCGCGCCTGCGAGCCACGGCCTCGTAGATCATCACGTCGTCGCGGTTCTCCCGCCGCGCCTTGCGGTAGGCCAGCTCCGCCTGGAGCCGCTCGTCTCCGCCCGCATACGGCGCGTCCCGCAGCGGCTGACGCCGCAGGAGCGCGGGCAGCCCCTTCTGCTCGGCGAGCCGGGCCACCACCGCGCGCCCCTCGGCGGGCACGTCGTCCAGCGCGAGGCCCAGGAGCTTGTCGCGGCGCTGGTCCTCCTCCCGGCGCCGCAGCGACTCCAGGTTCTCCAGGTCCACCTGCTCGTCGCGGACGGCGTAGCGCGTGTAATCGCCCTCGGACTCCAGCACGAGCATGGACGCGCGGGCGTTGGCCAGCCGGTAGTGCTGGCTGAGCGCCACCACCATCCGGTCCAACCGCTCGTCATCCAGGGACACCAGCCGGGACACGAAGAGCTCCGCCCACGCCCGCGGCGCGAACGCGCTGTCCACCTCCAGGGGCAGGGGGATGCGCAGCGTGCGCTCGGGCCCGGTGCCCGCCTGGGTCACCACCTCCAGCACCGCGTCGCCCTTGCCGGGCAGCCGGCCCGCCACCTGCAACTCCTGCCCGGGGAAGACGAGCCGGGGCCGGCCCGCAACCACCAGGTCCTTCACGTCCGCGCCCGCCACCGACACGCGGGACAGCACCACGGACGCCGCGCGGTGCGCCTTCGCCGCGGCGTCCACCTCCGCCGCGGACAGGACGCTCACGACCCGCCCGCCGCTGGAGCGGGCCAGCGCGTCGAAGAGCTCCGTGTTCACCGCCGCCTCGCCGAAGCGATACGTCACCCAGCGCAGGGACTCCACGCACGGGTGCCGGGAGAGGAGCGCGTCCACCCGGCTCTGTCCCCAGGTGATGTTGCCGTCGGAGAGCAGGAAGGCCGTCACGCGCTCCCCGGAGGCGGCGGGCTTGAGCCACTCGAGCGCGGCCCGGTCCAGCTCCTCCATCGCGCCGTCCACATGGGACGCGCCCTCCAGGAAGACGTGCTCCAGCTCCGCGAAGCTCTCCTGGCGGTGCGCCGCGTCGTTGGGGCGGAAGCCGGGCCCGTGCAGCCAGCGTGGCCGCACGTCGAAGAGGAGCACCGCGTACTCCTTCAGCGTCGCGTCCTTCTCCAGGAGGGCGCGCAGCGTGGCCGCCTGGATGGCCCAGGCGTTGCCGTCCTCGGCGGACAGCGAGGTGTCCACCACCAGCACCGCGCGGCCCGTGGGAGGCCCCTCCGCGCCGGAGGTGAGCCGCTCCGGCAGCCGCACCCGCGCGTGGAAGGCGCGGCCCGGAAGCCCCGCGTCGTCCGAGCCCACCAGCACGTCCGCGTCCTCGCCGCGAGGCTTCAGCGCCACGCCCAGCGCCCCATCCCCCGTGAGCTTCGGGAAGTCATACACCTCCCAGGCGTCCACCTTGCGCGCCTTCGCGCCCGTCTCCGGCTGCACCGCGACCTCCACGGCCTGACGGGGGTCGACGTGGACGCGAGCGCTGACGCGCAGCTCCTTGCCCGCGTCCGGGGGCAGCGGCCACGTGTAGCGCAGGCGCGTCCCGTCGAAGAGGAGCGTCTGCTCATACGCGATGACCACGCGCTTGAGCGACTTCGGCGGCAGGGGGAAGACGCGGGCGCTGAAGGTGGACGCGCCGGACCACTCCAGCAGCGCGGGGTCCACGTTGCGGCGCACGACGTCCTCGTACACCTCCCGCGCGCGCTTCTGCTCGACGACGCGGGCCTCCTGGATGTCGCCCCAGGAGCGCTTCGCGCCACGGGCCGCGGGAGGCGCGGCGGCCGCGAGCCGCTCCGACTCCGCCGATGCATCGCCCAGGGGCGGCAGCAGGTCCGACGACTGGAACAGCGAGGGCGTGTCCACCGCCACCGCTCCCGAGTACAGCGCGAAGCCCGCCACCGTCGCGCCGCCGGGGAGCGGGTAGTAGAACGTCCCTTCGAGGCTGCGGCCGGAGTCGTTCTCGAACAGGTGGTCGACCACGGTCCGCGCGCGGGAGCCCTGGATGTACGTGACGACGCGGACGGCGCGGGCCTTGAGGGGCTGGTAGCGGCCGTCCTCGCCCATCACCAGGACCTTCGCGGCGCGAGGCGCGGCCTCCACGCGAGGGAGCACGGGCTTCGGGGCGTCATCCGCCCTGGCGGCCTGCTTCTTCGCGGGCGCGGCGCCCAGGCCCCGCCCGGTGGAGCTGGCGCCCGCGCCGCCCCCGCCGCTGCCCTTGATGATCTGGATGATGGCCTCCCGTCGTTGCTCCAGGACACGAGGCGCGGCCGAGGGCGCCGGCACCCCGAGCTGGCCCCCGACGACACCGCCCTCCACGCCATCCGCGTCCAGCTCGGCGTGCGCGCGCTCGGCGGCCGCGGTGGCGGACCGTGCACGCTCCTCCGCGCGTTGATGCGCCTCGACGAGCGCCAGGTCCTCCCTCCCCATGGAATCCAGGACCTCCGGCTCGCCCAGGCCGGGCGCCTCGGCGGGGCTCGGGCTCGGTGGAGGTGCCATGGCCGTGGGCGCGTCCGGCGAGCGTCCACGCCTCGGAGAGAGCGCCTCCACCTCCGCCTCCGAGACCACCTTCGGGTCCGCCACGGAGTCGCGCAGCGCCGCGAGGTCCACCTCGCCCGTGTCCGGCTGTCCCGCGGCGGTGACGGGGGCCGCCAGTCCCGCCTGGATGAAGGGCGCTGGCGCGGCGCGCGGAGCGGCGGGCCCGGGCGGGGCCACGTCCGCGTCCCGCTTGCATCCCGAGGCGAGGAACCCCATCAGCAACACGACGGCGGAAGCACGAAGGAGGCGCATGATTGGAACGCTAACCCATCCGGTCCTGGCAGGCGGCATGCCGCCAGGACATGGACAATCCATGACACCGCCATGACGCGGTAGGTTCCTGAAAAAGGGAGATGCCCATGGACTGGTCAGCGGCGCAGTACACGCGCTTCGAGGACGAGCGGAACCGCCCCATCCGGGACCTGCTCGCGCGGCTTCCCACGGCTGACGTGAGGCGCGCGGCGGACCTCGGCTGCGGCCCCGGCAACTCCACGGAGCTGCTGCGCGCCCGCTTTCCCACGGCCACCATCATCGGAACGGACAGCTCACCGGACATGCTCAACGCGGCGCGCAAGCGTCTGCCGGACGTCCGGTTCGACCTGGGCGACATCGCGACCTGGAGCGACCCGGGCCCCTACGACGTCATCCTGGCGAACGCGGTGCTCCAATGGGTGCCCGACCACGCCACCCTGCTGCCCGCGCTCCTCCAGAGGCTGGCGCGAGGCGGAAGCCTCGCCGTGCAGATGCCCGACAACCTGGAGGAGCCCTCACACCGGCTGATGCGCGAGACCGCCAGCGCGGGGCCCTGGGCGGACAAGCTGGAGGGCGCCGCGAGCGCCCGCACCGTCCGCCATGACGCCGACTGGTACTTCCGCGTGCTGCGCGAGGCCGGGGCCACGGTGGACCTCTGGCGCACCACCTACTTCCACCCGCTGGCCGGAGGCGCCGGGGCGGTGGTGGAGTGGTTCAAGGGCTCGGGGCTCCGGCCCTTCCTGGAGCCGCTCGACGCGGCCGAGAAGACAGACTTCCTCACCCGCTATCAGGCAGGGATTGCGCGGGCCTACCCGACCCTGCCCGACGGGACGGTCCTGCTGCCCTTCCCCCGGCTGTTCCTCATCGCGACGCGCTAGCCAGGCCGGACGCGAGGTTCCCCAGCGTGGCGACGGCGGCCTCGATGCGCGGCGTCCAAGGCTGGCCACAGCTCAGGCGGATGTAATTCCGGTAGGAGCCCGGTCGCGCGGAGAAGATGGACCCGGGCGCGATGCTGATGCCCACCTCCAGGGCGCGCGCGTTGAGCGCGTGGGCATCCACCGAGGGCGGCAGCTGCACCCAGAGCAGCAGCCCTCCGGACGGCAGGGCCACGCACGTCCCCTGGGGGAAGTGCTCGGCGACGGCGTGGGCCACGTGCTCCACCTGCGAGGCGAGGTTGCGGCGCAGGGCGCGCAGGTGTCTGTCATAGCCGCCGCTCTCCAGGAAGCGCGCGACCGCCTCCTGGGTCAGCAGCGGCGACGCCACGGTGTGCGCGAACTTGAGCAGCTCCACGCGCTCCCGGAACCGGCCCGGGGCCACGTAGCCCACGCGGAAGCCCGGGGCGAGGGTCTTGGAGAATGAACCGCACAGCAGCACCTGGCCGCGCGTGTCGAAGGCCTTGCACGGGCGAGGACGCTCCGGACCGAAGTGCAGGTCACCGTAGATGTCGTCCTCGATGAGCGGCACGTCGTGCGCGGTCACCAGCTCCACCAGCCGCCGACGGTGGTCCTCCGGCATGCAGCTGCCCACCGGGTTGCTGAAGCTGGGGACCACCAGCACCGCGGCCACGCGCCGCCGCGCGAGCGCGGCCTCCAGCGCGTCCAGCTCCATGCCATGCCGGGGGTGACAGGGAATCTCCAGCGCCTTGAGCCCCAGCGACTCGATGGCGAGCAGCGTGCCGTAATAGGCCGGAGACTCGATGGCGATGGTGTCACCCTTGCGCGCGGCCGCGACGAGGCACAGGTGCACCGCCTCCGCGGCTCCGCTGGTGGTGACGAAGTCATCCGCGCCCAGCGCGCAGCCCCACTCCAGCGAACGCTTCGCCAGCTGCTGCCGGAGCCGCTTCGAGCCGGGAGGCACGTCGTACATCACGCCCTCGGCCTGCTGCTCCCGCGCGAGCAGCCCCAGCTCCCGAGACAGGCGCTGGGTGGGGAGCAGCTCCGGCGCCGGCCACGCGGTGCCCAGCTGCACCATGCGCGGCTCGCGGGACGACCGGTACAGATGCGACACCAGGTCGCTGACGGTGACCGGCGTCGCGGAGGCCGGCGGCCGGGACACCGGGGGCTCGGCGAGCCGGAGCCGCTCGCGTTCCCGCACGTAGTGGCCGGACTGGGGCCGCGTCTCGATGAGCCCCTGCGACTCCAGCTGGAGGTAGGCCTGGAGCACGGTGGAGACGCTCACCCGCTCGCGCGCGCTCAACTGGCGCACGGAGGGCAGCCGCTCCCCCGGACGGAGCGTACCCGCGGCGATGGCGTCCTTCAGCCGCTCCGCGACACGCTCGTAGAGCTTCAGGGATTGCGCACGTGCGCCCATGGAATGGCCCTCCTGCTGACTCCAACGGATAGCGCCCGGGGCTCCGGCCGCCCAGGTACAGCTTCACGATGGCGACATCAGCACAGTTCTCCAGGCTGGAACTGTACTGGTCACAATTCACAGCCCCTGCATCTGTTCTGGTCGCGCCTCCGGACGCATGGTGGGTCCATCACGGGAGGACCGAGATGGCGGACCGCTTCACCTTGCTGAATCCCTCCTGGCTGCGCTCGCTGGCGGAGCGCCTGCGGGGTGTCACGTCCAACGCTTGCCAGGAGCGGGTGTGCCTGCCGGGGGGCAGCCTGTGGAGCAGGCGCCTGCGCGGCCCGTCCCGCACGTTCGTCTGCGAGGAGGGGCAGGTCTGGCTCACGCTCGAGGGCGACCCGCGAGACCACGTGCTCGGCGCGGGTGAGACGCTGAAGGTGTGCGCGGGGCACGTGGTGGTGCAGGCCCTGCGTGACGCGCGCTTCAACCTGTCCGGTTGTCGGACGGGTTCTGCGCGGGGCGCGGGAGCGCCTCCTCCCGAGCCCTGGGTTGACAGTCCTCGCGGGCTCGACTACCTCCATCGCTGATGCTCGTTCGCGCCGCCACGCCCAGGACCTGTTGTCACGGCATGTGTTGCCGTGTCGCGGCCGGTCCGTCCGTGCGCATGCGCTGAGCCTCCCTCCGCGCGTCCGCGCCCTGTCGGTCTGGCCTGTTCCCGTCATCCGGGGACAGGCCTTTTCGTTTTCCATCACCGCCCGTCCAGCGCCCGCGCTCCCTGGAGCGCGAGCGCCCCAGGAGCTCCCCGATGTCGCACCGTCGTGACCCAGCCCATGCGCGCCCAGGCCCCCTGTCCGGAGCGCGGGCGTGATCGAGCTGCGAGGCATCCACAAGGTCTTCAGCCAGGGCGACCGGCAGGTGACGGCCCTGCACGACGTGTCGCTGCACATCGAGCCGGGAGAGGTGTTCGGCGTGCTGGGGCGCAGCGGCGCCGGCAAGTCCACCCTCCTCCGCTGCGCCAACCTCCTGGAGCGCCCCACGCGCGGCGAGGTGCGGGTGGCGGGACAGGACCTGCTGTCCCTGAGCCCCCACCAGTTGCGGCAGGCGCGACAGGGCATCGGGATGATCTTCCAGCACTTCAACCTCTTCGCCTCGCGGACGGTGGAGGGCAACGTCGCCTATCCCCTGGAGGTGATGGGCCTGCCGCGCGCGGCCATCCGCGCGCGCGTGGCGGAGCTGCTGTCGCTGGTGGGCCTGTCCGACAAGGCGCGGGCGTATCCCTCGCAGCTGTCGGGAGGGCAGAAGCAGCGGGTGGGCATCGCCCGGGCCCTGGCGCCCCGGCCGCGCGTCCTGCTGTCGGACGAGGCCACGTCCGCGTTGGATCCGGAGACGACCCGCTCGGTGCTCGGGCTGATGAAGGGCCTCCAGCAACAGCTCGGGCTGACGCTGCTGCTCATCACCCACCAGTTGGAGGTGGTGAAGGCGCTGTGCGGCGCCGTGGCCGTGCTCGAAGGGGGCCGGCTGGTGGAGCAGGGGCGCGTGCAGGCGCTGCTCGCGCGTCCGGAGTCCCGGCTCCGCGCGCTGTGTTTTCCACCCCTGTCCGGACAACAGGAACCCACGGCGGGGCAGCGCGTGGAGCTGTCGCTGACGGACGCGCATGCCCGCAGTCCGTTGCTCAGCACCCTGGCCCGCCGCTTCGACGTGGACGTCCTGTTGCTGGAGGGCGCGCTGGAGCGCGTGGGGGAGTCCCGCGTGGGCCGGCTGCTGGTGGAGCTTCACGGCGCGCCGGGAGCGGTGGCGGAGGCCCGGACCTTCCTGCGGGAGCAGGGCTTGACCACCGCGGAGGCCGCCCATGGGTGACCTGCCGAGAGCGCTGGGCGTCGCCACCCTGGAGACGCTCTACATGACGTCGGTGGCGTCGGTGCTGGTGGTGCTCGCCGGCCTGCCGCTGGGGGTGCTGCTGGTGGTGACGGACCGGGGAGGGCTCTGGCCGGTGCCCGCGTTGAGCCGGGCGCTGGGGGCGCTGGTGAACGTGGGGCGCTCCATTCCGTTCATCATCCTGATGGTGGCCCTCGTCCCGCTCACCCGAAAGGTGGTGGGGACCACCATCGGAACGACGGCGGCCATCGTGCCCCTGGTGGTGGCCGCCATTCCCTTCATGGGCCGCGTGGTGGAGCAGGCCCTGCGCGAGGTGGATGCCGGCCGCGTCGAAGCCGCCGTGGCGATGGGCTCCACGCCCCTGCGCATCATCCTCCGCGTCCTGCTTCCGGAGTCCCTGCCGTCGCTCGTGCGAGGCACGGCGCTCGTCGTCATCAGCCTGCTCGGCTACAGCGCCATGGCGGGCGCGGTCGGCGGCGGAGGGCTGGGCGACCTGGCGGTGAAGTACGGCTACATGCGCTTCCGCGTCGACGTCATGTGGGGCTGCCTCGCGGTGCTGCTGGTGCTCGTGCAGGCGCTGCAATGGCTGGGAGAGCGCCTCGCCTCCCGCTTCGACCCCACCCGCTCCTCCCCTCCCCCGGATCACCCCTGACTCCCATGCGCACCTCCTTCCGAATCCTGTCCGCGGCCCTCCTGCTCCTCGCGACGTCGTGGCTGGGGGGCTGCAAGCCCGCGCCCTCCGAAGCCTCGAATGCCTCGCGTCCCCTGAAGGTCGGCGTCAATCCCGTCCCCCACGGAGACATCCTCCGCGTCGCCGCCAGGGTCGCGGAGCGCGACGGCGTGCGCGTGGAGGTGGTGGAGTTCACCGACTACATCCAACCCAACCTCGCGCTGGCGGACGGCCAGTTGGACGCCAACTACTTCCAGCACGAGCCCTACCTGGAGCGCTTCGCCGGGGAGCGCCACCTCGCGTTGAAGAGCGTGGGCGCGGTGCACCTGGAGCCGCTGGCGCTCTACTCCCTGCGGTTCCGGCAGCTCGCGGAGCTCCCCACGGGCGCGAAGCTCACCCTGCCAGCGGACCCCAGCAACGCCGCGCGGGCCCTGCACCTGCTGGCGAAGCAGGGGCTGCTGACCTTGCGCGAAGGCGCCGGAGCGGACGCCACGCTCCAGGACGTGGTGGGCAATCCACGCAAGCTGGACCTGCGGGAGCTCGACGCCGAGCAGCAGCCCCGCACGCTGGAGGACGTGGACGGCGCGGTCATCAATGGCAACTACTTCCTGGAGGCCCAGAAGCAGTTGCACCTGGATGCCCATGTCCTGGCCCGCGAATCCGCGACGCGCAACCCGCACGCGAACGTGCTCGCGGTCCGGGCGGGCGATGAAGCCCGTCCGGAGATCCGGGCCCTGGTGAAGGCACTCCAATCCGACGAGGTGCGCCGCTACATCGACGCCACCTACGGCGGCGCCGTCATCCCCGCCTTCTGAGCCAGCCAGCCGGGGACGGCCCCAGGTGGGTCAGACGATATCGAGCCCGTACTGCGCGGCGGTCAGGTACTGGAGCATGACGAAGTAGACGCTGGAGGAGGCCTTGTGGCCCGAGGCCCCCTGATAGGATTTGATCATCTCGTTGCGCAGGGCCCGCAGCTCCGACTTGTTCCGTGAGCGGTTGTCCGTGAAGGGGTTGCTCAGCTCCGCCACCAGGCCACACGCATCGGCGAAGGCATCGAACGAGGCCCCATCCGCGTCGTCCACGACCTCGTAGTCGTCCTTCTTCTTCCCGCTGCCCTTGACCACGTCCGCCCAGAGCCGCGCGCGCCCCCGCGCCCGCTCTTCCGAGACGCTGGTGACGAGCGCGATCTTCAGATGCGCCGCGAGCGCCTCCGCGGCCCAATCCCCGCCCGGCCGCACCGACGCCCCCCAGGCCCCGGTGGGATTGAACTCGAACGTGGGCCAGAAGCCCGGGTCCGCGGGCAGGCCCATGTTGCGCTCCTTCCGGATGAGCCCGACGAGCCCCTTGCGCACCTCCTCGGGCTCATGCGCGTCCGGGAAGGCCTTCGTGCAATCCTTCAGGGGGATCTCCACCCCCAGGTGGCACGGCGACGTGAGCGGATGCGTGAACACGCCCACCACCGAGTTCACGGCCGTCACCCCGGAGGTCTTCACCTTGCTGCTGTTGTGCACGGCGTCGTGCGGCGAGAAGTAGTGGAACACCTGCGCCTCCCCGCCGAGGTGCAGCTCGAGCTTCGCCTTCGACTTGGACCCGAGCACGACGGGCGGCGCGGAGATGGCGTAGCAGCAGACGCTCACCCGGCTCTTTATCTTCGCGTAGACCTTCGCCAGCAGCTCGCCGCCCGCCAGGTCCAGATAGGCGCACTGCGCGAGCGCGCCGCCCAGGCTGTGGCCGGTGAAGAGGATCTCCCGGGGGACGCGGCCGTGCATCGCCTCCAGGCAGGCCGCCGCCAGGGACTCCTGGCAGCTCGCGTAGGCGTACCAGAAGCCGGCGGACAGCTTCGCGCCGCTGAACCGGCCGACCTTCACCTCCTTCAGGTGGTTCATGTCGGTGACCCAGTCCGGGCTCCCCGCGCTGTTGACCAGCGCCTGCCCCAGCGCGCGTCCGCCGCTTCCGCTCCGGCTGCCGCGAAAGACCACCGTCAGCCGCTGGAGGTCCGGGTCGTAGATGGCGGCCCCCATCCAACTGGGCCAGCCCGCCGTCGGGTGCGTCTGCGTCATCCCCGTCTTGCCCTGGAAGTAGCAGCACCGCTTCGAGCCGCTCGCGTCGGAGTGCTCGAGCCCCAGCAGCGTCCGCTCCCCGAAGAGGTCCCGCATCTTGATGGGGATGTCCTCCCCCTCCAGGTCCACGCCCTTCGAGAAGGAGATGGAGCGGTCCAGCTCCCGCGGCTGGAAGAGGATGTACGGAGAAGCCCCCGTGCCGCCCCGATACACGACCCCCTGCCGGGGGTTCGGCGGAGTCCGCAAGTCGTATTCGATGGGATCGAACTTGTGGATGTCCGCTTCGCTGCCGAGCAGCCTGTGCACCTGGGCCAGCACCCGGTCCCTCGCGCCCTGCCACAACCCGGCCCCGTGGGATTCGTAGAACGGATCCATCGGGTAGACACAGCCCTGGGCATACGCCTTGTAGGCAAAGCGACAGTACTCCAGCATCTCCAGCGCCGTCTGGGCATCGGGGTGAGGCATGGGGTGGCTCCTGGGGGCTGCGACAAACGTCGAGGATCAAACGGGCGGCGGCGACAGGGAGTCAAATGGAGCGGGGCTGACCCACACGGGCCCGCGGCCCCAGCCGCGCACGCCCTGGCGCCGTTGACCGCTTATTCCTGAAAATATACTTTTAAAGGCTTGTGCAAGGGTTTCCGTCCCGGAGCCCGCACGTCCCCTGAGAGGCCGCATGAAACTGAGACTGACCCAGGCGGTGAGTGCCTTCTCCCTGCTGGCCGCGGCATGCGGCCCGCTGCCGGAGGCACCGGAGTCCGACGGCGAGCAGATCGGTCACACGGCGCAGATGATCCGCCGCGAGCGGGCCGTCCCCAACGAATACATCGTCGTCCTGCGCGACTCCGCGCAGGAGGTCCGGCAGCAGGGGGCGGCGAGCATCGCCCAGGAGCTGGTGTCCCTCACCAGCGGCCGGGTGCTGCGGACCTATGAGCACTCCATCCACGGCTTCCTGGCGAACATGAGCGAGGCCGAGGCCCGCCGCCTCCTGTCCGACCCGCGCGTGGCGTATGTGCAGGAGAACGGCCTCATCCACGTGTCCGCCACGCAGACCGGCGCGACGTGGGGCATCGACCGCATCGACCAGCGGGACCTGCCGCGCAACAGCTCCTACACGTACAACGTCGATGGCACCGGCGTGCACGCGTACGTCATCGACACCGGCATCCGGCAGACCCACACCGAGTTCACCGGCCGCATCGGCAACGGCTACGACTTCATCGACAACGACAGCGACCCCTCGGACTGCCACGGCCACGGCACGCACGTGTCGGGCACGGTGGGCGGCACGACCTGGGGCGTGGCGAAGAAGGTCAC
>JAFADT010000963.1 GCA_023424585.1 Pseudomonadota bacterium | reverse complement strand
CTCATGATCTGCGAGTCCTGCTGAACCTTCTTCTGCGCCTCCAGGAAGCCGCGCTGCTCCGGCGGCGCCTGGGCGATCATGTCGTCCATCGAAGAGCGCTGGGAGTTGGAGGTGCTGATAGCGGTGGAGAGGACGTTCGCGAGGCCGCTGGCCATGGGGGACTCCTTCAGGAGACGAGAGGTTGGTATCGAAGCAGCTACAACAAGTTTATCGCTGGAAGGAGGTTGGAGTTTCGTGGGGGATTTCCAGGATCATTTTCCCACTCCTCCTGCCCTTCCGGGAACCGCCGAACTGTCAGCCCTTCAACTTCCCAAGCGCCGGATTCTTCATCCAGGCCTTGAAGGACTCCAGCTGCTGCTGCTCCGCCTTCGGATCAGGCGTGCCCGCGAACTCGGGGTTGAGGTTCATCTTCCCCTTGCTGGAGCTCTCGAAGCCGTCGGACGGGCCCTTGGGGTTGGCGCGCGCGGCGGGTGCGGCCGGCGCGGGGGCTGCGGCCCCCGGGGCCGGGATGGCCATCTTGCCGGCGATCTCGGGGTTCATCTCGAGCGCCATCTTCTGGATGGTCATGCCGTAGGTGGTGATGCGGTACTGGAGGTACTCCACCACCTGGCCGAGGATGGGCGGGGGCGGAAGGATGGGCTCCTTCATGAAGCGCGTGAGCGCGTCCTTCACGTCCGTGTAGAGCTGCTGGTCCAACGGCGCGGTAGGGGCGGAGGACGCCACCAGCTTGCGCATGTTGCGCAGCACCTGCTGGAACACACCCGTCGCGGACTTGGACTGCTCGTCCAGATCCACCAGCAGCTTCTCGCGCTTCGCGGTGAGCTCCGGCGGCTCCGGCGGCAGCTGCGGAACTTCCTTCTTCTGGGTGGGGGGGGCCATGAACCTCTCCATCGGTTGCAGTGAATGATTCGAGCCTAACAGAGTTTACTCGGCTTCCACAGCCAACGTCCCGGTGACACGCCCCACCGAGGATCAGCGCCGGGTGAGCGCGTTCACCATGGCGCCGGCCTTGCGCACCACCGGATCATCCGCGGGCGTCATGGCGGCGGCGCGGCGGAGGTCCTCGAGCGCCTGCGGCTTCTGTCCGATGGCCAACTTCACCTCTGCCCGGCCCACGTAGACCGCGGGGTCCTGCGGCGCCAGCTTCGCGGCCACGTCGAAGGCGGCGAGCGCGCCCTGCCCGTTGCCCGCGGCCATCTCCACCACCCCAAGCGCCTTCGCGAAGTACACGTCCGTGGGGTTGATGGCGTACAGCCCCTGGAAGAGCGTGCGGGCCTCCGCCACCCGGCCCTGGTAGAAGAAGAAGTAGGCCGTCTTGGCGATGGCGTACAGCTCGTCGTTGGAATAGCCGCGCACCTCGCGGAGCGTGGCCTTCCCTTCCGCCCAGCGCTGCAGGAGCGCGGTGAGCTTCGCCTCGTCCTGCGGGTCCTCCGGGTCCAGCGCCGCCATGGGTCAGTAGCCCTCGTCCTTCTGCTCTTCCCACATGCGGCGGATGATCTCCTGCGACTCCGCGTTGACCTGATCCACCAGGCCCAGCATCGCGGACTCGCGATGCAGGAGGGCCTTGAGGCGCTCCAGGCGCTCCGGCGGCGCGTTCACGCGGGCCAGGCCGCGCTCCAGCATCCGGCGCTGCCCGTCGTCCCCACGTCCGGCGACGCTGGCCAGGTGCGGCCGGTCGCTGAAGCCCTCCAGGTCCGCGTCGTGCCCGCCCGGGTGCGGCGGCAGCGGCAGCCGGAGCTCCTCCGACGAATGCGCGGGCCCGATGAAGTCCAGCAGCGCGGCGCTCGCCAGCGAGGGGTTCTTCGGATTGCCTGCCTTGCGGAGCTTCTTCGCCCGATCCAGCTGGGACGGATCCACCAGCCGCTCGCGGACGCTGCGGGGACCTCCCCAGGGCCAAAGCGCGGTGCTGGGGGGTTGATTGTTGATTCTGGCCATGGTGGCCCGACTTCAATACAGGTGGGGGGGCCGCGTCCAGCCCCCTTCAGCGTCCGCCCGCCTGCTGCTCCCGCTGGAGCGCGTAGACGAAGTTCAGCACCTCCGCGACCGCGTCGTACAGCTCCTCGGGCACTTCCTGCCCCACGTCCACCCGGTACAGGGCGTGCGCCAGGGACACGTTGCGCATCACCGGGATGCCGTACTGCTTGGCGATCTCCCGGATCTTCTCCGCCTTGAGGCGCATGCCCTTCGCCACCACGCGAGGCGCGCCGTCCGCCTTGCTGTCGTACTTGATGGCGATGGCGATGTCCGCCTCGTCGTCGCTGGCCATGGCCTCCTCCTCAGGCGCGCGCTGGCGGCGCCGCGTTCTGCTGCTGCTTGAGCCCGTAGACGAAGTTCAGCACTTCCGCGACGGCGTCGTAGAGCTCCTCCGGGACCTCCTCGCCCACCTCCACGCGCAACAGCGCGTGCGCCAGCGGGACGTTGCGCAGGAGGGGCACGTCCGCCTCGCGCGCCAGCGCCTTGATGCGCTCCGCCTTGGCGTCCATGCCCTTCACCAGCACCCGCGGCGCCCCATCCTTGTTCTGGTCGTACTGCAGCGCCACCGCGACGTGGTCCGGGTTGGTGACGATGACGCTCGCGTCCTTCACCGCCTCCATCTGGGCTCCCTCCATGATCTCATGGTGGAGCTCCTTGCGCTTGGCCTTGTGGTGCGGGTCGCCTTCGCTCTGCTTGTACTCCTTCTTCACCTCCTCCTTCGTCATCATCATGTCCTTCATGAACGACTTGCGCTGCCACCACACGTCGAACACGCCGAAGATGACGAAGAGCATCACGATGCGCACGCCCACCCGGTAGATGATCTCCCCCATGATGGCCATGATGCCGTGCGGGTCCTGCCGCACCGTTTCGATGACCAGCGGCATCGAGTCGCGCACCACGCCGTAGACGACGTAGGCGGCGACGGAGATCTTGATGAGGTTCTTCAAGAGCTCCACGAAGGACTTCTTGGAGAACATGTTCTTCAACCCCGCGATGGGGTTGAGCTTGTCGAACTTGGGGATGAGCGGGTCGATGGTGAAGAGCGACCCGACCTGCAGGAAGTCCATCAGCCCGCCCAGCACCGCCGCCCCCGCCACCACCGGGATGGTGAGCAGGAGCAGCGTGCGCACGCCCATGATGAGCAGCTGCAACGTCGCCAGGCGCAGGTCCTGCGAGTGGGCGATGGCGTCGAAGCTGAAGCGGAAGAGCGTGGAGAGCTCCGTCTCCACCTTGTCCCAGGAGCCCTTGACGATGCCCAGGCCCGCGACGAGCACGGCCACGCCCGTCAGGTCCTTGCTCTTCCAGGTCTGCCCCTTCTTGCGCGCGTCGTCGAGCTTCTTATGCGACGGTTCTTCTGTTTTGTCGCCACTCTCGTCCGACATGGAGGAATCCCGGGAGGCTCAGGCGGCTCAGGCCAGCAGCTGGATGGCGTGCTGGACCATGCGGAGCATGTTGGCCAGTTCCTGCTGCATGCGGCCAACCACGACATGGACGGCGATGAACATGATCAACACGCCCACCAGCGGCTTGAGGGACATGGAGATGAAGAACACCTGGATCTGCGGCGCGACGCGGTTGATGGCGCCCAGGGACAGGTCGGTGACGAACGCCGCCACCATCCCCGGGCCCGCCAGCGCCAGGCTGATCTTCAGCAGGTCCGCGAACGAGCGGATCATCAGGTCGAAGAAGGGCCACACGCCACGGCTGAAGTGAGGGAAGCCCTCCAGCGGCACGACGGCGAGGCTCTCCGCCAGCGCGCGGATGATGATGTGGTGCCCGTCCAGCGACAGGAACAGCACCACGCACAGCTGCACCTTGAGGCTGGAGAAGAGCGACACCTGGGTGCCCAGCTGCGGCACGTAGAGCTGGGCGTTGTTGCTGCCCGACATGGTGTCCATCAGGGTGCCGGCCGTGCGGGCCGCGTCGAACACCATGTTCACGACGTACGACAGCGCCACGCCGATGAAGATCTCCTTGAGCATGAGCCCGATGTACGGGAGCGCGCTCAGGGGGATCTTGTCCATCCGGTCCGCGACGGACGGGAAGAGCACCGCGGACACCATCAGGCCGAGGCCCAGCTTCATCTCCGAGGGGACGACCTCGCCGCCCAGGAACGGGCTGAAGATGAGGATGGGCATCACGCGGCACATGATGAGTGCCATCGTGAAGATGATGACCGACAGGTTGACCCGAGCGCCCAGCTCGGCCATGGCCTCGCCGATGTTCATCTGCCGATGAGCGCCGGGAAGCGGTCGAAGACGTGGAACGTGAAGCGCAGGAGCTGGCCGCCAATCCACGGGCCCGTCATGGCCAGCACGCCGAAGACGAGGACGACCTTGGGCGCGAACGTGAGCGTCTGCTCCTGGATCTGCGTGGTGGCCTGGAACAGGGAGATGAGGAAGCCCACCAGGAGGCTCATGAGCACCGGCGGCGCGGAGACCACGAGCACCAGGAACAGCGCCTCCTGGGTGATGAACGTGAGCTGATTCATGGAAGTACGGGGCTCCTTACAGGTAGCCGATGACCAGGCCCTTGGCGATGAGGTACCAGCCGTCCACGAGCACGAACAACAAGAGCTTGAAGGGCATGGAGATGGTCGTGGGCGACAGCATGTGCATGCCCAGCGCCAGCAGGATGTTGGCCACCACCATGTCGATGACGATGAAGGGCACGAACAAGAGGAAGCCAATCTGGAAGGCCTCCTTCAGTTCGGACACGACGAAGGCCGGGACGATGACCATGAAGTCGTTCGGGCCAATGTCCTTGCGGTCCTCCTCCTTGCGCATCTTCTTCGCCAGGCTGAAGAAGAGCGTGCGGTCCTTGTTGGTGACCTTCTTCATCAGGAATTCGCGCAGGGGCTCCTTGGACTTGTCCGCGGCCCCCAGCATCGTGCCCACCGTCTCCGAGGAGAACACCGACGTTCCCCGGGACCAGATGTCGAGGCCGCCCGCCCGGTACATCTCCTGGCCCACGGGGGCCATGATGTAGACGGTGAGGATGATGGCCAGGCCGGTGATGACCTGGGTGGGCGGAATCTGCTGGGTGCCCAGCGCCGAGCGGACGATGGAGAGCACCACCGAAATCTTCACGAAGCTGGTCACCATCATCAGCGCGAACGGGACCAGCGACATGGCCGCGAGCGCGAGGATGAGGATGAGCGGACGGGAGGTGAAGGAGTCGGTGCTCACCGCCTCCTTCACCACGGCGTCCGGAATCGCGTCCCCGCCCTTCTTCGCCGCGGACGCGACGAAGGGGTGCAGCGACACGAGCGCCGCGAAGAGCCAGGGCGGAGCGCGGAACAGGAGCGGGCGGGCAGCAGACGAACGGTTCACGGGACGGCCTTCAGACGCCCGGCGGCGGCGTGGTGCCACCAGTCCGGCGGGAGAGGAGCTTCTGGAGGAAAGGACTCAGGGAGACCGGCGACGACGGAGGGCGCGCGGTGCGGATGCGCTCCACGGCGTCGCGGTCCAGCTTCGAAACCAGTTGCACGCCACCCTCGCCGCCACCCACCAGCAGGTACTCGTCCGCGGCCTTCACGACGAAGAGCGTGCGCCGTTGATCCAACGGGATGCGCTCCATCACCGACACGACCGACGCCTTGCCCACGGGCACGCCCTGCAACCCCATCAGCCGGCGCAGGCCCACGTTGAGCGTGAGGTAGATGGCCGCGAGCACCGCGCCCAGGAGCGCCACCGTGCGCACCACCACCCAGCCCAGGCTCTCCTGCGCCTCGGCGGCTTCGGACTCCGGCACGCCCAGCTCGCGGTCCAGTTCGTCCGCGTGCCGCTTCGCGCGGGCCGCGCCATCCCCCACGGCGGCCGGAGCCACCGCGGGAGCCGCTTCCGTGGAAGCCGCCTCGTGGGGAGTCGCTTCCCGAGGCGCCGCGTCCTTCGCGGCCGTCGGAGCCACGGGCACGGTCGCCTCCGGGGCCGGCGCCGCCACGGAGGCGTCCGGCGACGAGGCCGCGGGCGCCTGCGCCAGCACGGCGGGCGACGCGAAGAGGAGCACGGCGCCGAGCAACAGGCGCGAGGAGGAGAGACCGAGGACCGCCATGGATGGGCGCGAGCCTAGTGCACCCGAGTCAGGACCGCCACGGGCCCGGGCACGAGCACGCCTCCCTGCCCGCCTGCCGTGTGACGCACGGGCGCAAGCGCATCAGCTCAGGTGGATGATGCGCACGCCGAGCTGTCCCTCCAGCTCCACGAGCTCGCCCCGGGCCACCACCTTGCCGTTCACCGACAGGTCCACGGGTTCGCCGGCCCCGCGGCGCAGGTCGATGACCTGGCCTGTGCGCAGGCCCACCACCTGTTCGGCCGTGATGGGCACGCGCGCCAGCTCCACCGCCACCTGCAGGGGCAGGTCGCTGAGCAGATCGCTTCCGTCCCGGTTGTTGTCGTCCAATGCCGCCCCTTCGAGTTCCGGAGGAACGCCCAGCTCCGGGTTGGTGAAGTCCTCGTTCTCTCCCGACCCGCTCCCGGGCTCCCCACCCTGGGGGTTGCCCGGCTCGCCGGGGATGATGTCCGTGATGCGCGCCCGGTAGCGGCCGTTCTCCACGAAAACGTCCGCCGCCATGTGGCCGGTGCGGCCCAGGCCCAGCCGCAGCTGCGCCGTGCCGGCTTCGCCCCGGTCCGGCCGCGCCGACAGCAGGTCCAGGAGCAGCACGTCCTTAACGCGCAGCGACGCCAGGTCCTGGGCGGACAGCTCCGCCACGCCAATCTCCGCGCGCAGCCAGTCCCGCAGCGCGGACAGGCGCCGCCCGTTGGCCCTCATGTCCTGACGGCGCTGCTCGCGCCGCTGGGCGCTCTCCACGGCGGGCTCGGCCGCCTCCAGCAC
>JAFADT010000928.1 GCA_023424585.1 Pseudomonadota bacterium | reverse complement strand
TTCGTGGTCCTTCAGTTCATCGAGGGGGAGGTGCTGGCCCAGGCCGACATCGCGCCGAAGCTGTGCGTGCAGGTCGGGGCGCGGCTGGCGGAGATGGAGAACCTGCTGGATGGCTTTACCCCGAAGGGCGGCAAGCCCAACGCGGACTACCCGCTGATTGAGAAGCTGGCGCTCAAGAACCTCGCCCGGCTGCGGGCGCTCGGCCCGGAGGGGGAGGAGGTCGCGCGGGAGCTCCAGGGGGACTGGGATGCGCTGGGGCCCGTCTTCCGGGACATCGGCCTGCCCAGGGGCGTCGTCCACGCGGATCTGTATTACCAGAACGTCATCGTCCGGAACGGCGAGCTGGTGGGCTTCATCGACTTCGACGACTCCTATTGGGGCGTGCGCTTCTACGACCTGGCCCTCGTGATGATGGAGTTCTCCATCAAGCAGGAGGGGTCGATGGAGCTGGAGCTCGTCGAGTCCCTGCTGACGGGCTATCTGCGCCAGCGCAAGGTGTCCCCGGAGGAGCGCGCGCTGCTCTTTGACGCCATGCGCTTCCTCTGTTTCAAGTTCCTGGGCTACACGGCGGAGCTCGAGGAGTTCCAGGGCGAGAAGCTGCTCACGAATGGCTATATCGAGCGGCTGCGCTTCTTCAGGAGCGCCGACGTGAAGGCCCGGTTCAACACGCTGCTCGAGCGAATGACGGGATAGCCTGGCCATGGACCTGAAGCACGCGTCGCAGATCGCCGAGCAGGCCGCGGACCGCTCCCGACTCGTCCTGCTGGAGGCGTTCGGGGGCAGGCGCGAGGTCTTCATCAAGCACGACGACTCGCCGGTGACGGACGCGGACCGGGCCGCGGAGCGCGCCATCCGGGAGGTCCTCACCGCGGCCTTCCCGGAGCACGGCGTCATCGGAGAGGAGTTGGGCGCGGAGCGCACCGAGGCCGAGTACTGCTGGATGATCGACCCCATCGACGGGACGGTCTCCTTCATCAACGGGCTGCCCTTTTCCTCCACGCTCATCGCCCTGTGCCGGCGAGGGGTGCCCCAGGTCGCGGTGGTGGACCTGCCCATGCTCGGGCAGCGCGTCACCGCCCGCGTCGGGCAGGGCGCGTGGCTCAACGGGCGCAGGCTCTCCATCCAGGAGAAGTTCAGCCCGGAGCAGTCCATCGTCTGCCACAGCGACCGCTACGTCTTCGAACTGGGCGGCTACGGAGCGCTCTACCGGGAGCTGGAGGACGGGCTGAAGTTCTTCCGCGCCTACACGGACGCGTTCGGTCACTACCTCGTGTCGACGGGGGTCGCCGCGGTGGTGGTGGACTCGGCGATGGAGGTCTGGGACGCGGCCGCGCCCACGTTGATCGTCCAGGAGGCGGGGGGACGCGTGGTGCGCTTCAAGGACCCCAACGACCCGAACCGGCTGCTCGTGGTGTCGGGCAACCCGGAAGGGGTCGAGTGGGTCTGTCGCCACGTCGAGCGCGCCGGGGGACGTCCCCTGGAGTGAGGGGCCTCAGGGCGGGATGGGGGCGGCGAGCGGGTCCCGCCTGAGCCTCGTCACCATGCGATGGATGGCCTCCGTGATGGCCTCGGGGTGCTCGGCGGGCAGCTCATGGCCGGCCTCCTGGAGCAGCCGGGCCTCCCCCTGGGAGGACAGCGCCGCGAGCTGGAGGGTCTGCTCCACCTGCCACGCGGGCTTGTCCTGTCCTGCCACCAGCACGCTCAGCGGCAGCGCCCCGAGCCCTCCGCGCTGGTGGAGCTCCTCCATCTGGCGCGGTCCCACCTCTCGCTCGAGCAGCCCCGTGCGGAAGAAGCCTGTGCATCGCATGGCCGCGAGAATGGACTCCCGCGCCTCCGGGGGGAGCCGGGCCAGGCGCCGCGCGTCCCCCGAGCGCTCCAGGGCGGGGCCCTGGAGCAGGCGGAACACCCCCAGCCGCTCGGCCAGCGCCAGCCCGCGCAACATGCCCACGGTGGCGTCCCACGCCTCGCGCTCCGGCGGGGACATGCGCTCGACGTAGTGGTCCGGGAGCGGGTCCACCAGCACCAGCCCCGCCACCTGTTCGGGGAAGCGCAGGGCGTGGTAGCGCGCGAGCATGCCACCCCAGGAGTGCCCCACCAGCACGACCGCCCGCGCGACGCCCGCGCCCTGGAGCAGGGCGTGGAGGTCCTCCGAGGCCTGGCTGGGGG
This sequence comes from Pseudomonadota bacterium, assembly GCA_023424585.1. Taxonomy (GTDB): domain Bacteria; phylum Myxococcota; class Myxococcia; order Myxococcales; family Myxococcaceae; genus Corallococcus. The sequence goes on along the minus strand of JAFADT010000928.1, from coordinate 5,083 downwards.
AGCGCACGTCCGGGCCGGGGTCGCTCCACCCATAGCCTGCCCGGTCATAGGCGCAGACCCGGGTGAAGGCCGCGACCGCGGCCTGGACCCGCGCCCATTCCCCGGAGACGCGCGGCATGCCGGCCTCCAGGAGGACCGTGGGCTGGCCTTCGCCCAGGCAGCGGAGGTGCAACTGGCGCCCCCCGATGGACACCCGCTGTCCCGGCGCCGGGTGGCGGGCGCGGTCCGCCTCGCTGGCGAAGGACTGCCACGTGGCGCCCGCCGCCGCGAGCGCTCCCAGGCCGAGCCCCAGCACCGCCGCGAAGCGCGCCAGGGCGCGCAGGCCCCTCCGCCGCGCGCGCATCAGCTCGCGGAGAGCTTGAGCAGGCAGGAGCACTTGTCGATCCGCGCGGGGAGCGGCAGCAGGCGCAGCAGGCGGTTCTTGCGCACCAGCAGCTCCCGAAAGAGCGAGCGCAGCGCGAGGACCTGATAGCCCGCCTCGGCGCGGTAGAAGTCCTCGACGCTCTCGGGGGCCCAGGAGAACCCTACCTTCTTGCTGCCGGTCGCCTCGGAGGACTTCCGGTTGTTCATGTCGACGGCCCACCGGTTCATCGCGTCCATCACGACGACGGCGCGGGGGGCGCGTGCCTTGATGGCACCCAGCAGGCGCAGCTTGTCCTCACGCCCCAGGTAGTCGATGACGCCTTCCAGCACCACGAGCACCGGTCCGCTCGTGGCCGGCAGGCTGTCTGGAAGTCCATGCACGAGGTTGCCCGGGTGCTGCCGCACCTGCTGGTACTTCTGCCGGAAGGGCGAGTCCTGGAGCAGCCGGGCCTTGCTCTCCAGCAGGGCGGGCTGGTCGAACTCCAGGTACTCGTGGATGGTGCTCCCCAGGTACGCGTGGAAGCGGTCCCACCGGTAGTCGAAGCCGGCCCCCAGGGACCAATAGCTCACCCGTTCACCCGTGGCCTGGAGGCGGCGCAGCTCCTCCTCGATGAGGCCGTCCAGGAGCGATGAGCGCAGCGCCACCCCGTCCACGGTCCTCCACGCGAGCCCCTCCGCGAAGGAGGGCTTGCCCACCTGTTCGAGCATCCAGTCCGCGAACGCCTTGTTCAGCGCGTAGCGCTCGCCCGCGACGCTCTGGCAGTAGATGGTGAGCCAGGCGGTCTCCTCCAGTGCTGACAGCTGCATGATTCCCTCTCCTAGGGGCCCTTCGCGACGGAAGGGCCCTCCTGTGGGTGAAAGACGAAGTCGCATTCCCAGGTGGCGCCGTGCTGTCGGCAGCCCACGGTCACCGACACGCCCAGGGGCGCGCCCAGCTTGTTGAGCGCCGCCACCTCCATCCGGTGCACGAGCGGCGACAGCTCCGGGCAGCCCAGGCGGTGGAACACGTCGTGGAACAGGCTGCCGCGCACGGTCGTCCGCGCCAGCGCGGCGCCCGGGCCCCTCTCGACCGGGAGGACCTCGTGCACCGCCATCCGCTCATAGGCCCGCAGGTAGGCGGTCCAGTAGTCCAGCAGGCCGTCCAGGGGCTCAGGCCCCGCGAGGAAGGTCTCGGCGGAGGGCCACAGCCAGTCCATCTCCATCTCGCCGGTGGCGAGGAACATCTCGCTGTACAGCGCGTGGGCCCGCTCGTGCCCGAGCAGCTCCCGCAGCTCCGTGTAGCCCGCGCTGAAGAGGGTGAACTCCCTCAGCAGCGGCTTCAGGCTGGCGGGCCCTGCCTCCCGCAGCGGTCGCGCCTCCCGGCCGTGCTGGCGCCAGCGCCACAGGATGCGATGGACGAGCAGCAGCTTGGAGTGCCCGGCGAGCGCTTGGTAGAGCCGCGACTCCTTCAAGCAGCGCAACTGCGCCTTGCCCATCCACCGGGGCTTGGGGACGCTGTACCAGCACTGGCCGTGGTTCGGCGCGGAGTGGATCCAGGGCGCTGCGACGAGGCCCGGGGACGCCGGGGAGGGGACGGACTGGGTTGCGGCGCTCATGGTTCGCTCTGGAGGGTGATGTTGCGGCGCTGGAGGTACTCCGAGAAGGGCAGCTCGGGCGCGTAGAGGTCCTCGAAGCTGGCCACGCCGGTCGGGCGGGGCAGCGTCCGGTCCAGCAGCATCTCGACGACCATCGCGGCGAAGGAGGCGGTCAGGTGGTAGGCGCTCAGCGCCTCGCCGCTCACGAAGCGACGCCGGCGGGCCCCTTCCCCCTTGCAGTCCACCACCAGCGAGGTGAGCCCGAGGCTTCCCTTCCTGTCCCGCGTGACGCCATGCATCCCCGCCAGCATCCGGCTGTAGCGCTGGAGCACCGGCCGCGTCCTGAGCAGGGGCAGGGCCGCGAACGCTCTCGCCATCAGGAAGGGGAAGAACTGCACGTGGTAGCGGTGGCTCACCCGGCGTAGCCCGGCGGCGCGCGGCCGGGGGGCCCGCGCCAGGGTGAGGCTCTCCGGGCAGGAGAAATGGAAGGTGGGGGCCGCGCCGAAGCCGGGAAAGTCGTAGTGCAGCTCCGGGCCCCCCCACTGGGTGGGCACCTGCTCCATCCGGCCCTCGCGCAGCTCCGCGGTCCGGGGACGGAAGCCCGCGAGCAGCGTGTAGGGGCTGGTGCTGCCGCCGCCGTTCTTCGCGCCCATGAACAGCCGGACGGAGACCTCCCGCGCGCCCGGAGGCGTCTCCTCCAGCGCAGACATCACCAGCAGCGTGGAGAGCCCGGGGACGAGCCCCATGCCCGTGGCCACCAGGACGCCCCGCTCCTTCGCCAGCGCGTCCAGGGCGAGGATGCGCTCGGCTGCCTCGAAGGAGTCGTTGATGTCCACGCAGTCCGTCCCCGCCTCGATGCAGAGGCGGTGGATGGTGCCGCCATGGAGCTCGAAGGGCCCGAGCGCGAGCACCACGAGGTCGTGCTCGCGGAACGTCCGCGCCGCGGCCCCGGGGTCCTCGACATCCAACGCCACGAAGGTGACGCCCTCCGGCAGGAGGCCGGGCAGGGGAGGACGCCGGCCGGCGACGCACAGCGCCACCTCCGGACAGGCGCTCCGCAGGTCCGCCGCGATGCGGCGGCCCGTGGCGCCTGTCCCTCCCACGAGCAGGACCCTCTTCCGTGCCGTCATGCGGCCTCCTTGAGCGCGGACGTGCCGGGGAGGCCGCAGGCGCGCAGCTCGCGGAGCAGCGCGCCCGCGTCGACGGCCTCATGCAGCATCCGGGGGCCGGGGCCGCCCAGCCCCCCCTCCGTCGCGAGCTTCGCGGCGAAGCCCGTGATGACGCCCGTGGCCCGGTACGTATCGCCACACAGCCAGGTGCCGCCCACCGTGGCTTCCTGGCCGCCGCGCAGCCCGCGGGCCTCCACGTGGATGGCGAAGCACGGCGCGCCGCGCGCCATGTCCCGCTTCGAGGCCGACACGATGAGGCGCGCGGCGCGCATCCGCTGCTTCTCGGTGCGGTAGTGGCGCAGCAGCTTCACGGCGACCATGGCCAGCATCGTCCAGCGCCCGTTGTTCGTGCCATAGCCGTACACCGCGGGGATCTTCTGGGCCTCCGCGAGCAGGCGCAGCTCCTCGGTGAAGACCAGCATCGGCGACTGGGCTCCCAGCGGGGCTGGGAGCTCCACGCGCTTGAAGGCCGAGCGCAGCCCCACCCTTCGCGCCTGCCCGTCCTGGCAGTAGGCCGGACCGTGCTCCGCGCCGAAGTCCCCCAGGCTCACGGCGATGTCATAGGCGGAGCCGTAGCTCCACGCGTCCCGGCCGATGAAGGCGCACTCCAGCCGGTGCACCGCGTCCAGCCCTTTCATGACGTGCAGGGGATAGGCGCCCGACAAGCCCGGGAAGAGCCCCGCGTTGATGACACAGCGCAGGCCCGCGCGCTCCAGCGCGCCCCGCCGTTCGCGCAGCCGCGCGTACAGCGGATCATACCCCCCTGGATCCACGTAGTGGATGCCCCGCCGGAGCGCCGCCCGAGCGACCCGATCCAGGATGACGGTGGCGGGGCCGGCGCAGTTCACCACGACGTCACAGGCCCCGCAGAACGCGTCGAGCGAGGCATCATCGCCCGTGTCCACCTCCCGCCCCTGGCAGCGCTCGCCAAGGGGGGCCGCCGCCCGCGTCGCGCGCTCCAACGCGCGTCCGCCGAGGAGGACCTCGTGCGACGTCCTGGCGAGCAGGTAGCCCGCCACTTCGAGACCGACCCTGCCGTAGCCACCAACGATGCCGATGCGGACGCTCATGGATGCTCCTGGTGGACGGGCTAGGCCGTCTGACGGCTCGCCTCGGACAGGTCTCGCGCGAACGCGGCGGTCCGCTCCGCGAGCGCCGAGGCGTGGGTCCTGATGAGCATGTGCCCTCCGGGCAGCTCCTCCAGCCGGCCCCGCGTGAAGCAGCGGGCCAGGGCGGGCATGGCGTCCCGGGCCTCCAGGTCCTCCTCGTCGCGGCCCACGAGCACCAGCGTCGGCGTGGACAGCTTCTGCGGGGGGAAGGCGTAGTCCAGCATCGCCGCGGACTGTCGCCGGAGCATCCGGAGGTACCGCTCGCCCTCCTGCTCCAGCCAGGCGGAGAAGTCCGCCAGGTACACCCGCTGCATGTACGCCTTGATGTCGCTGTTGGAGGAGGACACCACCAACTGGAGCTCACGGCGGACGCCGGGGGCATTGGCGGACACGAGGATGAGGCCCGCGGGCGGCGTGCCCTGCTTCTCCAGCAGGTGGGTCAGCTCCATCGCCACGTGCGCGCCGTAGGAGTACCCCAGCAGCAGGGTGGGGACGCCGTCGGCGTACGTCCCCAGGTGGCGCCGCAGCGCCTCCGCCCAGTGGTGGATGGACGGGTCGGCGCCTCCTTCCATGGGGGAGACGTTCACCGCCACGAGCTCGATGTCGGCGGGCAGATGGCGCCCGAAGTCGACGAAGGCCGTCGCGTTGCCGCAGGCATAGGGGACACAGAGCAGGCGCGCGCGAGGACGGCTCGGGCCGCGCAGCCGGGTGCAGAGCTCCTCGTGCCCGCCAGGCAGGGAGGGCGCGGTGTAGCCCTGGGCCGCGCGCGAGTCGAGCAGCCGCGCCGCGTCCGCGATGGTCTGGTAGTGGAACGCCTCCCGCAGGCCGAAGTGGGCGAACCCCTCCTGCTTCATGCGCAGGATGAGCC
>JAFADT010000890.1 GCA_023424585.1 Pseudomonadota bacterium | reverse complement strand
CAATTGGCGCAGGGCTGGCCGACTGTCGGACTCGGTCTCGAGTTCGGGCACCATGTGGCGAAAGCTTGTCCGACTGTCGGACAGGTTTCCGGAAAGCGAGCCCGGCAGGTGGCCCTGTCCGTGCCCCATCATTGAGGCCGCGCAGGGATGAAGTCGCGCCCACCGGTGCCTCCGTTCGCAGCTCCACTTTGCATCCGCGAAGGAAGGCACTGCGGCCTCTGCCTGTGGCTTCGCGCTTGTCCCTCCTCGGCAAGGTGTCCCGACCTATCGCGACCTCCATTCGTGCCCTTACCCTTGGCCTCGTAATGGCACGACGTCGCGGTTCACCGCTGTCTCCGCCCGTGGCTTTGCCTCTGCATCCGCGTTGGCAAGACGTCGCAGAGGACCGCCGATTCCATCCGTGGTTCACCTCTGCGACCGCGTCAACGTGACGTCGCGGTTCGCCGCAGACTCCCCCTGTGGCTTCGCCTTTGCGGCCGCCGTGACACGACCTCGCATTCACCCCTGCTTCCATCCGGAGCCTGTGTGGGCATTCACCCAGGCACGACGTCGTGGCCCTCTGCTGCGACCTTCTCCTGGTGCCCTTCGTGGCGGCGGATGTCGGGAAGGTGGCAGGGACAGGTCCTCATGTCTGTCCGCATCGGGAGCACTTCCCGCTACCCTTTCGGGCCATGACCTCCACTCGCGTCCCTGGCTCCCCGTTGCGGGTGGGCCTCCTCGGCTATGGCTTGTCTGGTTCTCGCTTCCATGGACCCCTCATCGCCGCGGAGCCCGCGTTGACCCTGGCCGCCGTGGCATCGAGCCGCGTGGACACCGTGACCCGCGACTGGCCTGGCGTCCGCACCGGCACCGTGGAGTCACTGCTGACGGATCCGGACCTGGATGTGCTCGTCGTGTGCACTCCCAATGACTCGCATGCGTCGCTCGCGAGACAGGCGCTGCGCGCGGACAAACATGTGGTGGTGGAGAAGCCCGTCACGCTCGACGCGGACGAAGCGCTGCGACTGGATGCGCTCGCCAAGGAGCGTGGGCTGTGCCTCTCCGTGTTCCACAACCGCCGCTGGGACGGGGACTTCCTCACCGTGCGCCAGCTGCTGGAACAGGGACGGCTCGGGACGCTCTACAGCATGGAGAGCCACTTCGACCGCTTCCGGCCCCAGGTGAAGGCTCGCTGGAAGGAACAGAATGTGCCCGGCGGCGGCACGCTGTGGGACCTGGGCTCACACCTCATCGACCAGGCCGTGCAGCTCTTCGGCCTGCCGGAGTCCGTGACCGCCGACCTCGGCCGGCAGCGCCCGGGCGCGCAGGGGACAGACTGGTTCCACCTGGTCCTTCGCTACGGCACGCTGCGAGTGGTGCTGCACTCCGGCTCCGTCGTGCATGCACCGTGGCCCCGCTTCGTTTTACAGGGCGACCGGGATGCCTACCTGAAGCACGAACTGGATCCGCAGGAGGGACAGCTCGAAGCAGGCTTGCGTCCCGGCCATCCGGACTTCGGCCGCGAGCCCGTGGAGCGCCATGGCCGGCTGCTCGCCTCGGGGGAGACCGTCACCACCGTGCCCGGCGACTACGGCCAGTTCTACCGGCAGCTCGGCGCCGCCATCCTCCATGGAGCGCCCGTGCCCGTGACGGCGCTGAGCGCGAGCGAGACCGTGCGCGTCATCCAGGCCGCGCTCCAGAGCGACCTGGAAGGCCGCCGCATCCCGCTGCTCCCTCCCGACTGACGCGCAGAGCATCTTCTCCAACACCCGGAACGTCGGCGACGCATGACCGGCATGCGTGCCATGGGAATGGAAGGCACGGCCCAGGTGTGAGTACCACGCATGGTGCGACGTGAGCGCGCGCCTCACCGAAAGCCGCACGCGCCGCTGCCCCATCTCTCTCGCTCGAGTCTCCACCTCCTCGATGAGGTGCAGTGCCATGCCCTGGCCCCGGTGCGACGGCAGCGCCACGTGCCGATCCAGGGACGGGGGCACTCCCTTCGGATGGAAGAACACGCAGCCGAAGCGGATGCCCTCGGCCTCCGCGACGAACGCGCCGCCATATCTGACAGCTCGCGCCGCATCACGGCCTCTGCCTTGTCGCGCGCGCCGGACGGTGGATACAGACAGCCACGGGATGACTCGGGGCGTCGCGTAGCACCTGCGAGCTCCGCGCAGCATCGGTGAGGTGGGCTTCGCGGATCCGGAAGAGCTCGGGCCTTCCCAAAGTCTAGCGGAAACGTCCAGCGCGAGCGTTCCAACACCACGGTGAAACACCGCTGAAATACGTCACCAGACACCATGCGTGGAGCGGAATTTCCGCAGGGTCCACGCGCCTCGCACCTCCGCGCTCCCCAGTTGGCTGACCGCCAGGTCCCCATGAGCAAATCGCTGCGGCCGTGTCGGAGGGCCTGTCTACTATCCCGCGCGCTCGCGAGTCCGGGAACCCGTCACATCGCCTTCCCGAGCGTTCGCGAGGCCCCCTCCCAAGGAGTCTCCGACCCATGGCCTCCACCCCTGAGCAGAAGCGCGCGCGGCTGGCGGAGCTGCTTCGCGAGAAACGTCGCCCCGCGTCGCGGGTCCCGGCGTCGTTCGGTCAGGAGCGCATGTGGTTCCAGGAACGCCTGACGCCCGGGCAGGCCGGCTTGAACCTGCTCTATTCGGTGCGCATGCAAGGGCGGCTCGACGTGCCCTCGCTGGCGGGGAGCCTGAACGAAGTGGTGCGCCGCCACGCGGTGCTGCGCACCACCTTCGTGGAACAGGATGGACGGCCGTGGCAGCGCATCGCGCCCGAGATGGACGTGCCGCTGCCCGTGGTGCCGGTGGCGGATGCCGCGGAGGCCTGGCGCAAGTTGCACGAGGCGGCTCGCGAGCCGTTCGACCTGGAGCAGGGTCCGTTGCTGCGCGCCGTGCTGTTCGCCGTCTCCTCCACCGAGCACCTGTTGCTGCTCGCGCTGCATCACACCGTGTCCGACGGCTGGTCCATGGGCCTGCTGGTGCATGAGCTGGGCGTCCTCTATGAAGCCCTGGCGTCGGGCAGGACGCCGGAGCTGCCCGCGCTGGCGTTGCAGTACGCGGACTTCTCCGTGTGGCAGCGCGAGGCGTTGAAGGGGGAAGCGCTGGAGGCCGCGATCGATGTGTGGCGCTCGCGGCTGGATGCACGTGCCATCCTGTCGCTGCCCACCGATCGACCTCGCGCCAGCGGGGCGGACAGCCGGGGCGCGACCTTGTCCGCGATGCTTCCCGCGGCGCTGCTCCAGCAGTTGGCGGCCCTTGCGGCCCAGGAGGGCACCACCCTCTTCACCGTGCTGCTCGCGGGCTTCAAGGTGTTGCTGCTGCGCTACTCCGGACAGGACGACCTCACCGTGGGCACTCCCGTCGCGGGGCGCTCGCGCGCGGAGCTGGAGCCGCTGGTCGGACTGTTCGTCAACACGCTCGCGCTGCGCACCTCGCTCGTGGGTGACCCGTCGTTCCGCGCCCTCCTGGGCCGCGTGCAGGCGACGTCGGTGGAGTCCTTCGCGCACCAGGAGGTGCCCTTCGAAAAGCTCGTGGAGGTCCTCCAGCCGCCTCGCCACCTGGACGTGCCTCCGTTCTTCCAGGTGATGTTCGTCCTGCAGAACACGCCCCTTCCCACCGTGCGCCTGCCCGGGTTGTCGCTGGACGCGCAGCTCGTGGACAGCGGCTTCGCGCAGTTCGACCTCACCCTCTTCGCCTTCGAACAGCCAGAGGGCCTGCGCCTCACCGCCGAGTACCGCACCGCCCTCTTCGAGGAGGCCACGATGGCGCGGTTGCTGGGGCACCTGCGGGTCCTGCTGGAGGACGCTGTCTCCCGCCCGGATGCGCGCCTGTCGGAGCTGTCCCTCCTGGATGCGGCCGAGCGGGAGCGGGTGCTCCATGCGTGGAGCGGGCCCCGGCAGGCGTTTCCTCACGGCTTGCTGCTGCATCAACTGGTGGAAGCGCAGGTGGCTCGCACGCCGGACGCGGCGGCTGTCACGTTCGCGGACGCCTCGCTCACGTACGCGCAGCTGGAGGCGCGGGCCAACCAGCTTGCGTGGCACTTGCGGTCGCTGGGCGTGGGGCCGGAGGTCCGCGTCGGGTTGATGCTGGAGCGGTCGCTGGAGCTGGTGGTGGCGCTGCTCGCGACGTTGAAGGCGGGCGGAGCTTACGTTCCGCTGGAGCCCTCCCTTCCCGCTCAGCGGCTCGCGTGGATGTTCGAGGACGCTCGGCCCGCCGTGGTGCTCGTCCAGGAGCGGCTGTCGGCGCGGCTGCCGCCCGGAACTGGCGTGCCGGTGCTGCGCCTGGATTCCCAGTGGGCGGAGGTGGCCCGGCAGCCGTCGGCGACACCGCCTCCCGTGGCCTCCGAAGACTCGCTCGCCTACGTCATCTTCACCTCCGGCAGCACCGGCCGTCCGAAGGGCGCGATGAACGCGCACGCCGGCATCGTCAACCGGCTCCTGTGGATGCAGGGGGCACAGCCGCTGTCACCAGACGATGCCGTGCTGCAGAAGACGCCGTTCAGCTTCGACGTGTCCGTGTGGGAGCTCTTCTGGCCGTTGATGACCGGTGCCCGGCTGGTGGTGGCCCGGCCCGGTGGACACCAGGAGCCGGGCTACCTGGCGGACCTCATCGCGCGGGAGCGCATCACCGTCACGCACTTCGTGCCGTCCATGCTCCAGGCGTTCCTGGAGGAGCCCGGCCTGGGCAGGTGCGCGTCGCTGCGCCGGGTGGTGTGCAGCGGTGAGGCGCTGCCGCTGGAGCTGGCGGAGCGCTGCCTGGCGCGGCTGCCCGGCATCCGGCTGCACAACCTCTATGGCCCCACCGAGGCCGCGGTGGAGGTCACCGCTCACGAGTGCGTGCGCGGAGCGCCGGGACGCTCCGTGCCCATCGGCCATCCGGTGGCGAATACGCGGATCCGGCTGCTGGATGCGTCGCTCCGGCCGGTGCCCCAGGGAGTGCCCGGAGAGCTGTTCATCGGCGGTGTGCAGGTGGGCCGCGGGTACCTGGGCAGGCCGGACCTGACCGCGGAGCGCTTCCTCCCGGACGCGTACAGCGACGCGCCGGGAGCCCGGCTGTACCGCACGGGGGACCTTGCCCGGTGGCTCCCCGACGGCGCCATCGAGTACCTGGGCCGCACCGACTTCCAGGTGAAGGTGCGCGGGCTGCGCATCGAGCTGGGAGAGCTTGAGGCCGCGCTGGAGCAGCATCCCTCCGTGCGGCGGGCCGTCGTGGTGGCGCTCGCGGGCGTCACGGCGAGCGACACGCGGCTGGTGGCGTATCTCGTCGGCGGGACGGACGTGCCGGGGACGGAGGCGCTGCGCGCGTTCCTCTCGGAGAAGCTCCCCGAGTACATGGTGCCTGGGACCTTCGTTTTCCTGGAAGCCCTGCCCCTGACGACCAGCGGCAAGGTCGACCGGAAGGCGCTGCCCGCGCCGGATGTGGGCTCGGGGATGGCGCCGGAGTACGTCGCGCCGCGCACGCCCTCGGAGGAACGGCTGGCCTCGCTCTGGGCGGAGCTGCTGCGCGTGGAGCGCGTGGGCGCGCATGACGACTTCTTCGCGCTCGGGGGACACTCCCTGCTCGCCACGCGGCTTCTCTCGCGCATCCGGGCGGCGTTCCAGGTCGAGCTGCCCCTGCGGGCGGTCTTCAAGGCGTCCACGCTCGCGGGGCTGGCTTCGGCGGTGGATGAGGCTCTGGGGCGGACCGCGGGTGCCCAGGCGCCGCCCTTGCGGCCCGTGTCGCGCGAGGGGGAGCTCGCGCTGTCCTTCGCGCAGCAGCGCCTGTGGTTCCTGGAGCAGCTCCAGCCCGGTGGCGTCGCGTACAACCTGCCGGGGACCGTCCTGCTCGAAGGCGCGCTCCACGTCTCCGCGCTGCGACGGGCCCTGGACGCACTGGTCGAGCGGCATGAGGTGCTGCGCACCACGTTCGTCCCCGGGACTCACGGCCCCGTCCAGCGCATCGAGCCGCGTGGCACGTGCCCGTTCGAGCTCGTAAGCCTGGAGGAGCTGCCTCCGAGCACCCGCGACTCCAGGTTGAGGGACTTCATCTCCGCCCAGGCACAGCGGCCCTTCGACCTGGGCCGTGGCCCCATCTTCCGCGGGGTGCTCGTGCGGTTGGAGGAGACGCGGCATGTGCTGCTCGTCCTCACGCATCACATCGCTTCGGATGGTTGGTCCACGGGCGTGCTCGTGCGCGAGCTCGTGGCCCTCTACCGGGCCTTCGCCTCCGGACAGCGTCCTTCGCTTCCGCCCCTTCCCATCCAGTACGCCGACTTCGCCGCGTGGCAGCGACAGTGGCTCCAGGGGGAGGTGCTTGCCTCGCAGCTTGCGTGGTGGCGCGGGCAGCTCGCGGGGGCGCCTCCACGCTTGATGCTCCCCACGGACCGGCCGCGTCCGGCGGTGCAGACGTTCTCGGGAGACTCGCTGGCGGTGCGCCTGTCGCGGGAGCTGACGGACGGAGTACGGACCGTGGCGAGGCAGACCGGCGCCACGCCCTTCATGGTGCTGCTGGCCGCATACCAGTTGTTGTTGTCACGGTACGCCGGGCAGGACGACGTCAGCGTGGGCGCGCCCGTCGCGGGCCGTACCCGCGCGGAGACCGAGGGCCTCATCGGCTTCTTCGTCAACACGCTGGTGCTGCGTGCGCGCATCGACCCACGCGCGTCGTTCCGCGCGCTGCTGGCCCAGGTGCGCGCCACCACGCTCGGGGCCTTCGAGCACCAGGACGTCCCCTTCGAGAAGCTGGTGGAGGAGCTCCAGCCCGCGCGCGACCCGAGCCACAGCCCGTTCTTCCAGGTCACCCTCACCCTCCAGAACACGCCCGCCGCGGAGTGGCGGCTGCCGGACCTCACGCTGCGCGAGCTGCCACCGCCCTCCACGCCGTCGAAGTACGACTTCAGCCTCATCCTCGAGGAGTCGCCGGACGGCTTCACCGGCGGCCTCCACTACAACACCGACCTCTTCGACGCGGCCTTCCTCCAGGGGTTGCTGCAAGCCTACGCCGCGTTGCTGGACGCGCTCCCCGGACAGCTGGACGTCCCGGTGGAGCGCCTGCCGCTGATGCCCACCGAAGCACGGCGCCAGGTCCTGGAGGACTGGAGCGGCGTCGCCTCCGTCCGTGACTTCTCCACGCAGTCCATCCCCGCACGCTTCGCGGAGCAGGTCGCGCGGGCGCCGGACGCGGTGGCGCTCGTGTCCGAGTCCGGCAGCTGGACCTACGCGCGGCTCGATGCGCTGGCGAACCAGCTGGCGCACCACCTGCGCGCCTCGGGCATCTCCGAGGGCAGCCGCGTCGCGGTGCTGTTGCCTCGCTCGCCGGACCTCATCGTCTCGCTGCTGGCGGTGCTCAAGGCCGGGGCGGCCTATGTCCCCCTCGACCTGAAGGTGCCTCCCGAGCGCGGGGCCCTGCTGCTGGAACAGTCCGGGGCGGCGATGGTCATCACGCGGGAGGCGCTCGCGGATGAGCTGCCCTCGCTGCTGACGCCGCTGGTGCTGCTGGACGCGGACGCGCCCCGGGTGGCCTCCCGTCCGGAGACCGCGCTCCCGGAGCCGCGCGCGACAGGGGACCGGCTGGCCTATGTCCTCTTCACGTCAGGCTCCACGGGGACGCCCAAGGGCGTCTGCGTCCCGCACCGCGCCGTGCTGCGGCTGGTGGCGGACAGCGGGTTCATGCGCTTCGGGCCGGATGAGGTCTTCCTCCAGCTCGCACCGGCCGCGTTCGACGCGTCCACGCTCGAGATCTGGGGCGCGCTGCTTCATGGGGCCCGGCTGGTGCTCGCGCCTCCGGGAGAGCTGTCCCTCGCGCGCATCGCGGAGGCGCTGACCGGGCACCGCGTCACCACGCTGTGGCTCACGGCCGCGCTCTTTGAACTGCTGGCCGTGCATCATCCAGAGGCGCTCGCGTCCGTGGCGCAGGTCCTGGCGGGCGGCGACGTGCTCCCGGCGTCCCGCGTGCGGGAACACCTGGCGCGGATGCGTCCGGGCTCGGTGTTGCTCAACGGCTACGGGCCCACGGAGAACACCACGTTCTCCACCACGCACCGGATGCAGGCGGGCGACCCGGTGGGGACCGCCGTTCCCATCGGGCGGCCGCTGCCCCACTCCACGGTCTACGTGCTGGACTCGACGATGCGGCCGGTACCTCCCGGCATGCCCGGCGAGCTGTACGTCGGTGGCGAGGGCCTCGCGTGGGGCTACCTCCACCAGCTCGCCCTCACCGCCGAGCGCTTCGTGCCCCACCCGTTCAGCGCGACGCCGGGTGCGCGGCTCTATCGCACCGGCGACCGGGTGCGCTGGCGCGCGGAGGGCGCGTTGGACTTCCTCGGGCGCACCGACTTCCAGGTGAAGCTGCGCGGCTTCCGCATCGAGCCGGGCGAAGTCGAAGCCGCCCTGCGCGGACTGCCGGACGTGCGGGAAGCCGTGGCCGTGGTGCGCGAGGACGTCGCTGGCGACAAGCGACTGGTGGCCTACGTCGTCGGCGAGTCCCTGGACGGCAAGGCCCTGCGCTCGGGCCTCCAGCGGCGGCTCCCCGACTACCTCATCCCCAGCGCCGTCGTGGTGCTGGACGCCCTGCCCCTCAACGCCAACGGCAAGCTGGACCGCTCCGCCCTCCCCGCTCCCGAGGCCCCCGTGGCTCCAGCGGAGACGGATGTCGCGCCTCGCGACGCGGTGGAGGAACAGCTCGCCGCCCTCTTCGCCGAGGTGCTGCACGTTCCTCGCGTGGGCATCCACGAGGACTTCTTCGAGCTGGGCGGGCACTCGCTGCTGGCCACACAGGTGGTCTCGCGCGTGCGCTCGATGCTGGGCGTGGAGCTGCCCCTGGGTGACCTCTTCGCCGCGCCCACGGTGGAGACGCTCGCGGTCCGCGTGGCGTCCCTGCGCTCGGGAGCGGCTCCCCGGACGGGGACGCCGCCGCTCGTCGCGATGCCGCGCTCGGGTCCCGCGCCGCTGTCCTACGCGCAGCAGCGGCTGTGGTTCCTGGATCAGCTCCAGCCCGAGAGCGCCTTCTACAACGTGCCCGGCATCCTGGTGCTCGAAGGCGCGCTGGATGCCTCCGCGCTGGAGCGGTCCCTCCAGGCGCTGGTGCGCCGGCATGAGGTCCTGCGCACCACGTTCGTGTCCGAAGGGGACTCGCCGGTCCAGCGTGTCCATCCCGATGCGACGCTCACGCTGTCCACGGTCTCACTGGAGGAGTTCCCAGCGGACCGACGTGAGGCCGAGGCGCACCGTCACGCCGCCGCGGAGGCCACGCGGCCCTTCAAGCTGAGCACCGGCCCCCTGGTGCGCGCCGTGTTGCTGCGGCTGGCCCCGCGGCGTCACTGGCTGCTGCTCACGCTGCACCACATCGTCTCCGACGGCTGGTCCATCGGGGTCTTCGCTCGCGAGCTGGGCGCGCTGTACCGGGCCTTCGCTGCGGGGCAGCCTCCGGCGCTGGCGCCCCTGCCCCTCCAGTACGCGGACTTCGCCGTGTGGCAGCGCTCGTGGCTCCAGGGAGACGTGCTCCAGGCGGAGCTGGGCTGGTGGCGTGAGCAGCTCGCTGGCGCTCCGACCGCGCTGGAGCTCCCCACCGACCGGCCGCGCCCCGCCGCGCAGTCGTTCCGAGGCGCGTCGCTTCCGGTGGCCCTGTCCCCCGACGTGTCCGAAGCGGTGAAGGCGCTGGCGGCCCGGGACGGCGCCACACCGTTCATGGTGCTGCTCGCGGGCTTCCAGCTGCTGCTGTCGCGCTACACGGGCCAGGAC
>JAFADT010000871.1 GCA_023424585.1 Pseudomonadota bacterium | reverse complement strand
GCCCCGCGATGATGCCGTGGCAGATGGACAGCCCCAGGCCGGTGCCCACGCCCACGGGCTTGGTGGTGAAGAACGGATCGAAGATGCGCCCCATCACCTCCGGCGCGATGCCGCTGCCCGTGTCGCGCACCTCCACCACCACCTGCCCGCCGGCCGCGCGCGTCGCGAGCACCACCTCGTGGTCGTGCGCGGAGCCCTCCGGAATGGCCTGCGCCGCGTTCACCACCAGGTTGAGGAACACCTGGCAGAGGCGGCCCTCGTTGGCCAGCACCTGCGGCACGGTGCCGTAGTCCCGCCGCAGCCGCGCGCGGTGGCGGATCTCATTGGCGGCCATCATCACCACCGAGTCCAGCACCGCGTGCACGTCCACCGGCGTCATGCGCTCCTCATCCGGCCGCGAGAACGTCTTCAACTGCCGGACGATCTGCCGCACGCGCTCGGCGCCCTCGCACGCCTCGCCCAGCACCTCCTGCCACTCCGCCACGTCCGGCGGGCGCAGCTCGTGCACGCCCGCGCCGGGGGACAGGTGGTGGCGGAACTCGTCCGACAGGAAGGCCAGGTTGGAGAGGACGAAGGCCAGCGGGTTGTTGATCTCGTGCGCGATGCCCGCCGCGAGCGTGCCCACCGACGCCAGGCGATCCGCCAGCGTCAGCCGCGCCTGTAGCTGGCGCTGCTCCGTCACGTCGCGCGCGATGGAAACCACCGCGGGCTGGCCGTCGAAGCGCAGGGGCAGGCTCGCCAGCTCCACCACGCGCGTGCGCCCGTCGCGCAGCACCAGCCGCCGCTCGCTGGTGAGCGGCGTGCTGTCCCCGGAGGCCACGCCCGTGCCCGGCACGTCCGCCAGGAACTCCGACAGCCGGCGGCCCACAAGCTCCTCGGCGCGCGCGAAGCCCAGCGTGGTGACGAGCACCGCGTTGGCGTAGACGATGTGGCCGTCGCGCTCGATGGCCGCCGGGTCGGGGAAGCCCTCCATGAGCGCGCGCAGGCTGGCCTCGGAGCGCTTCAGCGCCTCCTCCACCTGCCGCCGCTCGGTGATGTCGCGCGCCAGGCCCTCCACCGCCACCACGCGGCCCGCCGAGTCCATCACCGGCGCCACCACGTGCTCCATCCACAGGAGGCTGCCGTCGGGGCGCAGGAAGCGCAGCTCCACCGGCGCGCCGTCCACGGACAGGGGCGACTCCAGGAGCCGCTCCAGCGCGGCGCGGTCGTCCGGGTGCACCTGCCGGTACCACAGCTCCGGATCCGCGTAGTGCGCCTCCGGCCCCAGCCCCAGCTTCGCGTGCGCCACGCGGCTGACGTACGCGAAGCCGCGCGGGGCCTCCCGCCGGTAGAGGTACAGCACGTCCGACGCGTTCTCCGCGAGCTGGCGGAAGCGGTGCTCGTGCTCGCGCAGCGCCCGCTCGGAGGCGCGGCGCTCCAGCGCCACGGAGATGGCGCCGCTGGCCGCGGACAGCAGGTCCACCTCCAGCCGGTCCCACTCGCGCGCCTCGTAGCAGTTGTCGAAGCCCACGAACCCCACCAGCCGTCCCTGCACGCGCAGGGGCAGCACCAGCAGCGACAGGATGCCCTGCGGCTCCAGCAGGTCCCGCTCGACGGAGGGGAAGGTGGCCACGCGCCCGGTGATGACCTCGCCGCGCCCCAGCACCGCCGCCCAGCGCCCCAGGATGGGCTGCACGGGCAGGTCCTGGAGGACCGGGTTGTCGATCTCCGCGGGCACGCCGGGCGCGCACCACTCGGCGCGCTGGCTACAGAGCAGCGTCCCCTTGATGTCGGTGTAGATCTCGAAGACGTAGACGCGGCTGGCGCCGGAGGCCTGCCCCAGCGGCGCGAGCGCGGGGCCGTACAGGTCACCGCCCTCCTGCACCGACAGCAGGCGCTGCTGCATGTCCACCAGGGCGGTGAGGTAGCGCTCGCGCCGGGCGAGCGCGTCGCTCGTGCGCTTGCGCTCGGTGATGTCGTTGAGCGTGCCCGCCATGCCCAGCAGCGTGCCCTCCTCGTCGACGGTCACCCGCGCGAAGACGTCCACCCAGCGGAAGCCGCCGTCGTGCGTGAGGTAGCGCACCTCGTGCTGGACGGAGTCGCGCTCGCGCGTGAGCAGCGATTGGCAGACGGCCAGCACGCGCGCGCGGTCGTCCGGGTGCACGAAGTCCATCGCGTTGCGGCCCAGGCACTCCTCCACCGGGAAGCCCGTCACCTCGGTCCACGCGGGATTGAGGAAGGCCCACCGCCGCTCCGGGTCCGTCTGGAACACGACCTCCTGGAGCGTGTCGATGACCTGACGGAAGCGGCGCTCGGTTGGAGTGGTGCCATCAGGCCGGGGGAACGGCATCTGCATTCAGGGGACTCGCGGTGGAAGAACTTGGCCGTGCGGGCGGAACACCCGGAGCGCGGACGTAGACAGTCGAACGATTGAGGATCGCCGGCATGCAGGCAAGGGGGCCCGCGGGAAGAGCATGGGGGCGGAAAGCATTCCCTGTCCTTGAGGATGCGGTGGGCTCCGAGTCCTGTCTTCCCTTCTTCCCGGGAGGCGGAGATGACACCATGATGCGTGCGCGGAGCCCTGGCATGTCCGGCATCACCTCTCCAGCCTCGGAGGCCTGCGTGACGGATGGGGACGACCCACCCCTGTCGACGCGCGTCATGGACGCGGAAGGCGTGGTGCTCGTCGAGTGCACGGGCCGTGTGACTGTATTCAACGCGCAAGCCGCGGCGCACTTCGGCATCCCCGTTCCCCTCCACATCGAGCACGCTCGCCTGCCTGGGTGTGAATGGGTGCGGGA
>JAFADT010000840.1 GCA_023424585.1 Pseudomonadota bacterium | reverse complement strand
CGTCGCTGGGCCGGGTGGCGGCGGGCGTGGCGCATGAGATTGGCAACCCGCTCACCGCCATCGCCAGCATCAGCCAGAACCTCAAGTACGAGCTGGAGGACCCGGAGGCCGTGCGCGAGCGCGTGGGGCTCATCCTCCAGCAGTGCCGCCGCATCGACGCCATCGTGCGGGCGCTCGTGGGCTTCGGCCACGCGGGCACCGTCGGCGGCGAGTCCCGGCCCTTCACGCGCGTGGCGGTGGGCCCGCTGCTCGCGGAGGCCGCGCAGCTGGCCCGGCTGTCGCGCAAGGGGCGCGACGTGGCGTGCGCGCACCAGAGCCCGGAGGGGCTGGACGTGCGCGGCGACGCGCAGCGGCTGGAGCAGGTGCTGGTGAACCTCTTGACCAACGCCATCGACGCGTCGCCCGCGGGCTCGCGCGTGGACCTGTTGGCGGAAGCCTCGGGAGACCAGGTGCGCATCCAGGTGGAGGACCGGGGGCACGGCATCGCCCCGGAGCTGTCGCAGCGCATCTTCGAGCCGTTCTTCACCACCAAGCAGCCCGGCGAAGGCACCGGCCTGGGCCTCACGCTGGCGGAGGGCATCGTGCGCGAGCACGGCGGCACGCTGCACATCGAGGGCCGCCACGACGGCGGCACCCGCGTGACGCTCAGCCTGCCCCGCGCGGACGCACTGAAGCAGGAGGCCTCCGCTTGAGCCGCATCCTGGTCATCGAGGACGAGCCCATCATCCGCACGGAGCTGCGCCGGCTGCTCACCCGCGCGGGCCACGACGTGGCGGAAGCGGGCGCGGTACCGGAGGCCGCCGCCGAGCACGCGCTGGACGCCTTCGACCTGGTCCTCTCCGACCTGCGCCTGCCCGGGCCGCCGGGCACGGACATCATCGCGCTGTGTCCGGGCGTGCCGGTGCTCATCATGACCAGCTTCGCCACGGTGAAGTCCGCCGTGGACGCGATGAAGCTGGGCGCGGTGGACTACATCGCGAAGCCCTTCGACCACGACGAGCTGCTGCTCCAGGTGGAGCGCGTGCTGCGCGAGGGCCGCCTCACCCGCCAGAACGCCGCCCTCAAGCGCGAGGTGGAGCAGACCTGGTCTCCCGGCGGCATGGTGGGCAGCTCCCCCGCCATGCGCGACGTGTTCGAGCGCGTGCGCAAGGTGGCCCCGTCCGCCGCCACCGTGCTGGTGCTGGGCGAGTCCGGCACCGGCAAGGAGCTGGTGGCCCGCGCCGTCCACGCGCAGAGCCCGCGCGCGGAAGGGCCCCTGGTCGCGGTCAACTGCGCCGCCATCCCCGAGGGCCTCTTGGAGAGCGAGCTGTTCGGCCACGAGAAGGGCGCGTTCACCGGCGCGCAGGTCGCGCACGCGGGCCTGGTGGAGGCCGCGCACGGCGGCACCCTCTTCCTGGACGAAATCGGAGAGCTGCCCGCGCCCGCGCAGGCGCGCCTGCTGCGCATGCTCCAGGACGGCGAGGTGCGGCGGGTGGGCGCCACGCGCTCGCGCAAGGTGGACGTGCGCATCCTCGCGGCCACGCACCGCGACCTGCCCCGCCGCGTGCAGGAGGGGCTGTTCCGCCAGGACCTCTACTTCCGCCTGCGCGTCGTGGAGATCCGCCTGCCGCCCTTGCGCGAGCGCGGCGAGGACGTGCCCGCGCTGGCGAAGCACCTGCTGGAGCGGGCCTGCCGCCGGCTGGGGCGCCCGCCCGCGTCGCTGTCCCCAGACGCGCTGGCGGCCATCGCGCAGCACCCGTGGCCGGGCAACGTGCGCGAGCTGGAGAACGCCATCGAGCGCGCGGTCATCCTCGCGGACGGGCCGCTCATCACCGCCGACCTGCTGGCGCTGGAGCCGCCCGGCGGACCGGGCGTGGACGGAGGCCCGCCCCCGCTGGAGGAGGCGGACTTCCCGCCCGTCCCGGCCAGCGAGGACCCGCGCTCGCCGGACTCCATGGAGGAGTACTTCCGCCGCTTCGTGATGGAGCACCAGGACCGCATGGGAGAGACGGAGCTGGCGCGCCGGCTGGGCATCAGCCGCAAGACGCTCTGGGAGAAGCGCCAGCGGCTGGGCATCCCCCGCACCCGCGCCTGAGGCTTCGACGCGTCGACCCGACAGGCGCTTCGACGCGTCGAGCTCCGTCGAAGGCCCGGGCCCGCGCCGCGCTCCAGAGGGAGCGGCCCCAGGCACGGCGGTTGCTCATGGGTCCTGGCATCCACCGGCACACGAAAGCCAACCCCCGGTGGCCCAGGAGAACAACACCATGTGCAGCCCCACCCGCCTCGGCCTCGATGGTCAGCCGCTGTCCGGCTTCGACACCCGCCTCTCCCCCGACACGACGCGCACCACCGCGAAGGTCGGCGCGCCGCAGTCCACGCAGCAGACCGCCAACGCCGTGGTCGTCAACCACTGGGGCGCCACCCTCACCAACGTGACGCTGCGCCACCGCTACAGCAACAACCCCGAGTACCAGCAGCAGGGCAACTGGTCCTCGCTAGCGGAGAACGCGACCAGTTCCTCGTTCCAGGTCATCTACTGGACCGGCGCCGTCGGCCACGACTACTGGTGGATCCAATTCCAGGACGCCAACGGGAAGATCTGGCAGTGCAAGCAGAACTTCTACTGCACGCTCTCCACCCCCGACGCGGGCAACACGCTCTACTTCTTCGTCAACGGCTCCGCGGAAGAGATGCAGTGCCAGTTCGTCAGCACCCAGTGCAACGTCTCCCTCTACGAGTCGTAGGACGCCAGGGAGGCCGGGCCCCGGCCGCCGGCCTGTTCCTCCCTGTCCTGCCGGGGGCGCGTGCGCAGCTTCCACTGCGACACGCCCCCCGGGGGGCCCAGAAGAGGAGCGCGCATGGCCGGCATCTCCCTGTTCCGCGAAGTCACCGCCCCGTGGGGCCGGCGCGCCCGGAGGCTGCGGCTGGAGCGCGCCGCGCGCAGCTACCTGCGCCGCCCGCGCATGAACCTGTCGCCGAAGGCCACGGACGTGGAGACGGCCACGCGCCGCTTCCTGCTCTACTTCATGCTGCCCGCCTGGCTCATCCCAGGCGTGGTGG
>JAFADT010000838.1 GCA_023424585.1 Pseudomonadota bacterium | reverse complement strand
GTGCTGGAACTGAGCCCCGCCTGGCTCAGGGCGCAGGGCCTCCAGCTGCCGCCGAGCAAGCTGTGGGACCCCAAGCGCGGCACGGGCCTGCTGGCGGGCACGGTGAACACCGGCGGCTGCTCCGGGTCGTTCATCTCCGCCTCCGGCCTCATCATCACCAACCACCACTGCGCCTTCTCCATCATCCAGGAGCACAGCTCCCCGCGGAGGGACCTCATCACCGACGGCTTCCTCGCGAAGCGCCAGGCCGAGGAGCTGCCGGGCAAGGGCTCGCGCGTGCAGGTGCCGCGCGGCTTCAAGGACGTGACGGCGGAGATCAACGCCGCCGTGCCGCAGGGCGCGGACGACCTCGCGCGCTACAAGGCCATCGACCGCAAGCAGAAGGAGCTGGTCGCCGAGTGCGAGAAGCGCCCCGCCACCCGCTGCCAGGTGGCCACCTTCGACGGCGGCGTGAACTACACGCTGGTGGACGCGGTGGAGCTCCAGGACGTGCGCCTGGTCTACGCGCCGCCGCGCGCCGTGGGCGAGTACGGCGGGGAGGAGGACAACTGGATGTGGCCGCGCCACACCGGCGACTTCGCCATCATCCGCGCGTACACCGCGCCGGACGGCGCCTCCGCCGCGTACAGCGACAAGAACGTGCCCTACAAGGCGGAGTTCTTCTTCCCGCTGTCCACCGACGGCGTGAAGCCGGGCGACTTCGTGATGGTGCTGGGCTACCCGGGCACCACCTACCGCACGCTGCTGGCGGACGAGATGGCCGAGCGCCAGGCGCGCTTCTACCCGCGCATGCGCGACGTGCTGGGCGAGGCCATCCGCATCCTGGAGGCGGAAGGGGAGAAGGACCCCGCCGGGAAGATCGCCGTGGCCTCGCAGCTCAAGGGGCTGCACAACGCCTACAAGAACGCGGGCGGGCAGCTGGCGGGCCTCAAGCGCGGCCACATCGTGGAGAAGCAGCACGCGACGGAGGCCGCCACCGTCGCCTGGGCCCGGAAGGACGCCGCGAAGTGGGGCGACGCCCTCCAGGCCCGGGAGGCCCTGCTCGCGGAGCAGCAGGCGTCCGGGAAGACCTTCGAGCGCGAGTTCCTGCTGAACATGTCCGGCCGCCTGGCGCGCGGGCCCGCGCTGGCCACGGCCGTGGCCCGGCTGTCCATGGAGCGCGCGAAGCCGGACCTGGAGCGCCGCCCGGAGTACATGGACCGCGAGGTGCCGCGCATCAAGGACCGCCTGGAGCGCGAGCAGAAGAACCTCTTCGTCGCCGCGGACAAGGCGCTCCTGCACGCGTTCGTGAAGCGCGCGCAGGCGCTGAAGCCGGACGAGCGCATCGCCGCCGTGGACGCCGTCTTCGGCAGGACGTACTCGGAGAAGGACGTCGCCGCGAAGATCGACTCGCTCTACGCGGGCACCCAGGTGCTCACCCTGGCGGAGCGCCTGAAGATGGCGGACGAGTCCGTGGCGCAGCTCACCGCGCGCAAGGACCCGCTGCTGGCGTTCGGCCTGGAGCTGGCGAAGGAGCAGGCCGCGCTGGATGACACGCGCGACCGGCGCCAGGGCGCGGCCTCTCGGCTGCGGCCGGCGTGGCGCAAGGCGGTGATGGCGCAGGCGGGCAAGCCGGTTGCGCCGGACGCCAACAGCACGCTGCGCGTGTCGTTCGCCAAGGTGCAGGGCTACACGCCGCGCGACGGCGCGCTGTACCTGCCGCAGACGACGCTGACGGGCATGCTCCAGAAGCACACCGGCGAGGAGCCCTTCAACGCGCCGGAGAAGGTGCGCGCGGCCGCCGAGGCCAGGAAGTTCGGGCGGTGGGCGGACCCCCGGCTGAAGGACGTGCCGGTGGACTTCCTGGCGGACGCGGACACCACGGGCGGCAACTCCGGCAGCCCCACGGTGAACGGCAAGGGCCAGCTGGTGGGCGTGAACTTCGACCGCGTGTGGGAGAACGTCGCGAACGACTTCGGCTACAATCCGGACGTGGCCCGGAACGTCAACGTGGACGTGCGCTACCTGCTGTGGCAGCTGGATCAGGTCGAGGACGCGGACGCGCTCCTGCGCGAGCTGAACATCCGCAAGGGCCCGGCCGTGACGAGGGAGTCGCGCTGACATGTCGGACGCGGGGGACGGGACTCCAGCGCTGCCCACCTTCCGGCCCGAGGAGCGGGTGTGTGGCAACTGCAAGCTCTGGAGCCCGCACTCCGTGGATCACCGGGGCTGGGTGGGGCCGTGCCGGATGCAGGGCTCG
Organism: Pseudomonadota bacterium; assembly: GCA_023424585.1. Classification (GTDB taxonomy): domain Bacteria; phylum Myxococcota; class Myxococcia; order Myxococcales; family Myxococcaceae; genus Corallococcus. Next base: position 1,215 of record JAFADT010000838.1, on the reverse strand, counting down.
CGCGGCATGTTCCCGCCCTCCGCGCCCATCTGTGACAAGTACGCGCCCCGGGGTTCGGCGGCCCCGGCGCCCGTCGTTGCGAGCACGCGAACCCGCGCCCCGCGGAGCGTGGCGCCCGTGGTGGTGCGCCACCGCGCGGATCCGCGCGAGGTGGTGGACCTGGAAGGGCTGGACATGACGCGCGAAGAGCTGATGGACATCTTCCGGGAGGCGGCAGGGCTCAGCGAGCCGCCGCTCGCGGGCAAGTGGGAGGGCGGCACGGTGCGGCTGGTGCCGGGCAACCCCGAGCTCCAGGCGAAGGACCTGCCCATCGACAGCCTGTTCCACAAGGTCACGATGGTGCGCGACCGCCTGCGCGTGCTGGAGCAGAAGCTCAACGCGCACCCCAAGCTCACGGAGGCCGAGAAGGCGGAGATGCAGGGCTACATCACCCGCGTCTACGGCTCGCTCACCAGCTTCAACCTCCTCTTCAAGGAGAAGGGGGATCAGTTCGTGGGCAGCAAGGGCGACGAGTAGCGCCCCCGAAGCCCAGGCACTTCAGGGTCGCTGGCCTCGCTCCTCCATCACGGTGAGGGCGCGCTGGCGGCCGCGGTGCAGGGCGCTCTTCACGGTGCCCTCGGGGATGCGCAGGAGCCGGGCGATCTCCGCGGAGCCCAGGCCGCGCACCTCGCGCAGGTAGAGGACCTGCCGCTGCTGGGGGTTCACCTCCTCCAGCGCCTCGTGGAAGTGGCGCTGCATCTGCGTGCCCATGGCGTGGGCCTCCGGCGACACGGTCTCCTCGGGCGCGTGCGTCAGCCGCTCCCGGCGCCGTCGCGCGCGCAGCCAGTTGATGCTGCTGTTGACCATCACCCGGTGCAGCCAGGTGCTCCAGGTCGCCCGCCCGTCCAGCCCCGGGGGCTGCCGCGACAGGCGCAGGAAGACGTCCTGCACCACGTCCTCCGCGTCGTCGAGGTCCCCCACGATGCGCCGGGCGATGGCCAGCGCCCGCGGGCGGTGCCGGGCGTACAAATCATCCAGGGTGGGGAAGGGGAGGACGGCGGCGTGCGGGCCCATGGTGGATGGTCTCCTGTGTCTCCTCCTGGAACGAACGGGCGCCGGAAAGGGTCTATCACCCTGGGGGGTATGCGACTTCAGGGTGGGGGACCGGACCGGCCCGCCCCCCGAGGGGCTTGCTGGAGCCCATCCACGGAAGCCAGGGCCGCGCTCCCGCGCGGA
>JAFADT010000826.1 GCA_023424585.1 Pseudomonadota bacterium | reverse complement strand
CCACCACGCTGAAGCCCTTGCCGTGCTCGCCGGAGCGCACCGCCTCGATGGCCGCGTTGAGCGCGAGCATGTTGGACTGGTCCGCCAGGTCCTTCACCGTCTGGGTGATGCCGCCAATCTGCTGCGTGCGCTCGTTGAGCTGCACGATGCGCATGGCCATCTCCCCGGACTGCTCGTGCAGCCCCTGGAAGCCGCCCAGGCTGTCGCGGATGGCGACCTCGCCCGCGCGGCCCACCTCCTCCGCGCGCGCCGCCACGCCCAGCACCGCCTCCGCCTTCTCCGCGGCCAGCAGCGACGTCTGCTTGATCTCCTGCGCCGTCACCTGCGTCTGCTGGAGCGCGGCGGCCTGGCGGGCCACGTTGCGCTCCTGGACCTCGGAGGCGAGGTTGAGCTCCGCCACGGTCTCGCTGAGGACGTGGGTGCCCTCCTGGAGGCTGGTGGCCGTCTCGCGCAGGTTCTTCATCATCTGCCCGAAGGCCTGGGTGAGCTCGCCCACCTCGTCCCGCCCCGCCGTCACCTCCATCACCTGCGTGAGGTCGCCCTCCTTCACCACGCGGCGGACCACCTCGCTGAGCGCGCGCAGCGGCCGGGTGATGCCGCGCGCCAGCACCCACGAGCCCACGCCCACCGCCGCCACGAAGAGGGCGGCCAGCCCCAGCACCAGCTGGCGCATCTGGTTGAGGGGCGCGTAGGCCTCGTCCGGGTCCACCTGGGCGATGAACCTCCACCCGTCCCCCACGTCGCGCACCTCCGAGCCGTTCACCGCGACCACCTCCACGCGGCCCGCGTCGTCGTGCCCGCTCGGGCGCGTGTCGAACAGCGTCCGGCCGTCCGCGCCCCGCAGCTCCAGGGAGAAGCTCGCGTGGCCGCGGCGCTGGGCGCGGGCGAGCGCGGGCTTCACCAGCTCCCCCACCTGGCCCCAGTCGAACGCGGCGAGCAGCACGCCCAGCCGCTGGCCGCGCTCGTCCATCACCGGCACCGCGAGGGGCAGCACGTGCACGCTGTAGATGGGGTCCTCCACCTCCACGCCCTCCGCGGTGGTGGTGCCGGCCTGCGCCTTCTGGAACCACGGCGCCTGGCGCACGGCCTCCGCGCCCCCGGCGTACGCGTCGCGCAGCGCGGGCGTGCTGGCGGAGACCGCCACGCCGTCGTCGCTGAAGAGCACGATGCCGTTGAGCGTGAGGTAGCGCCGCTGCAGGAGCGACAGCATGGCGTCGCTCGCGGCGGGGTCCTTCGTGCGCAGCGCCTGGCGCAGGACCGGGTCCTCCGCCCAGCTGTGCGCGCTCGACTCGCGCTCCGCCAGGGTGGACTCCAGGAGGTCCTTGAACCCCTCGGCCTCCATGCGCAGCGAGGCGTCGATCTGCGCCTCCGTCTGCTGGCGCATCAGCCGGTCCTGCAAGCCGGTCAGCGCCAGGAGCGGCACGCACGACACGAGGGTCATGTACAGCAGCAGCCGCCCACGCAGCGTCAGGGACGGCAGGATGAAAGAAGGCATGGCACGCCGGCGCGAAGAAGAGGACCCGGGTTCCTATACCAGAACCCGGGCCCCGAACCCCCCTGGCCGACGGGCCGCCTACAGCACGGGCACCCGGTCGGGCAGGTCCCGCGCGGGCAGGCTGGAGTAGTCCGCGTCCAGGTCCAGCCGCACCCGCTGCTTCACGCGCGTGCTGAGCAGCCTCCGGAGCTGACCCAGGAAGCCCGGCGGCGCCGCGATGACCAGCTGGTCGAAGGCGTGCGTGTCCACGCCCCGGTCCAGGTGCGCGGACAGCTCGCGCGCGAAGCGCTCGTGCTCCAGCTGGCGCCGGCCGTCCGGCTCGTTCTCTGGCACCGGACCGTGCAGCGTGCCCGCGTTGGGGTTGTCCGCCTGGTTGAACAGGTCGCTGGACCTGGCTCGGCTCTCGTCGTGTTGGAACTGCTCGATGAGGTCCCACTTCTCCTCCGCCTTCGCGTCCGTGGCGAAGAGCCGGGCCCGACTCGCGTTGGCCACCAGGATCCAGAGCCTCTTGTCCGCCATCTTCACGCCTCCTTGTCTCTTGAGGGATGCGGACCCCCGCAGGCCCCGGCAAGCTTCCCCCAGCGAGCCGACTCCCCGTCGCGCGGAGGCCAGGCGGCCCGGCCTCCGCCCCCTTCCTGACAGGGAACACTCCCCGTGCCCCCCGGTGCCTGACGACCTCCGCCCACGTTGACCCGCCGCATGCGAGCGGCGACCATCGTGCGCGGGGGAATTGGATGGGAGTCGGTTGTATGGAGAAGTATTTCATTGTCCTTGGACGGGAGGTGCGCGGTCGCCGCACATGCCACCTGTCCACGCGGCGCACGGCGGGTGAAGCGTCACGTGCCGAAAGTTTTTCCGTCTCGCGCGCGATAGATGCCCTCCCCTGGGTTGCAGGGTGGCTCGACCATGGAAACCTGATCCCCCCATGGGCACCGACGACCTCCTTGCGCTCACAGTCCTGTCCGAAGCGGGTGACGCCGTGACCGACAGCGGCGGAGCCCCGGTCGCGATGGCGCCGACCGGACAGGAGGCCCAGGAAGGGGCGGTGCTGGGCAACTACCAGTTGGAGAAGCTCCTGGGCGAAGGCTCCATGGGCCGGGTCTTCCAGGCGCGGCACGTGCGGCTGGGGCGCCAGGTGGCGCTCAAGGTGCTCAAGCCGGAGCACGCGCGGGACAGCTCGTTCGTGCAGCGCTTCTTCCAGGAGGCGCGCACCGTCAATCAGATCAACCACGAGCACATCGTGGAGGTCTTCGACTTCGTGGACGAGTCGCCCGACGGGTACGTCTACTGCGTGATGGAGCTGTTGCGCGGGCGGAGCCTGGCGGAGCTGCTGAAGGAGGAGGGCCTGACGCTGGAGCGCGTGCAGCGCATGGGCGTGCAGGTGTGCGCGGCGCTGGGCGCGGCCCACCAGGTGGGCGTGGTGCACCGGGACATCAAGCCGGACAACCTCTTCATCACGCAGCGCTCCGGGCATCAGGACTTCGTGAAGGTGCTGGACTTCGGCGTGGCGAAGCTCATCACCGCGCAGACGGGCGTGAGCCTCACCGGCACGCTGGACGGGACCATCATCGGCACGCCGGCGTACATGGCGCCGGAGCAGGCCGCGGGGCTGCCGGTGGACGCGCGCGCGGACATCTACGCGGTGGGCAACATCCTCTACGAGATGCTCTCCGGGCACCCGCCCTTCCAGGCGCCGGCCTTCGGGCAGCTGGTGGTGCAGATCATCACCCAGCCGCCGCCGCCCATGCCCACGCACCTGCCGTCGGGCGAGCGCGTGCCGCCGGAGCTGGCGGAGCTGGTGATGCGCTGCCTGGCGAAGGAGCCGGAAGGACGGCCCCAGCAGCTGGCGGAGGTCACCACGGCGCTCCTCCTGATGCCCACCGCGCCGGCCACGCCCGCGCGCACGGAGGTGGTGGCGGAGGAGGCGGAGCGGCCCACCCAGCGCATGCGGGTGCCGGGCCTCCTGCGCGACCGGCGGCTCCAGGTGTCGGCGGGGCTGGTGGCGCTCGCGCTGGTGTCCGGCGTCACCACGTGGACGGGGCTTCACTCGATGCGCGCCCCGCGGGCGGAGGAGGCCCCGGCGGCCGCCGCTGTCGCCGCTGCGGGGGCTCCGGTCGCGGGCGCACCGGGCTCGGCGGACGCGGTGACGCTCACGGTGCACTCGTCGCCGCCGGGCGCCAGGGTGGTGCGCGTGGACACCGGCGAGGAGCTGGGCACCACGCCGCTGACGAAGGCGCTGAGCCGCAAGGCGGTGCCGCCGCAGCTGCGCGTGGAGCTGGCCGGCTACGTTCCGCTGGAGCGGGCGGTGGAGCTGAAGCAGGATGGCGCCGCCGCGGAGCTGTCCGTGCCGCTCGTAAAGGCGAGCGCCGGGCCCCGCCGCGCTCCCTCGCGCACGCCGGCCCGCAAGGGAGGAAGTCGGGATGCGGTCATCGATCCATTCGCGCCGCACTGAGCACAAGGCCCTGGGCCTGGTGCTCGCGCTCGCGCTGGGGACGCCGCTCCCGGCGGTGGCGGCGGATGCGACGGCCGCCGCCGCGGAGAGCCAGGCGCGGGAGCGGTTCTCCGAGGGCAACCTGGCGTACGACCTGGGCGAGTTCGACCGGGCGCTCAAGTCCTTCAGCGAGGCGTACCGCCTCAAGCCGCTGCCCGCGTTCCTCTTCAACATCGCGCAGTGCCACCGGCAGCTGAAGAACCCGTCGCGCGCGGCCTTCTTCTACCGGCGCTACCTGTCGCTGTCGGAGGGGGAGCCGGCGAACGCGGACGTGGTGCGCGAGCTCATCGCGGAGATGGACGCCCAGGTGCGCGTCCAGGAGGCGCAGCGCCGGGAGCGCGAGCGCTTCGCCCGGGACCGCGAGCTGCAGCGCGCGAGGGAGCAGGCCGCGCTGGCGGAGGCCCGCGCCAACGAGGCGAGGCTCGCCGCGAATTCGTCCTCCGCGCCTGGGCGGGATGGGGCCTCCCAGGCCCTGGCCATTCAGGTGCCGGACGCGTCCGTGGAGACGGAGGCGGGCGCCTCCAAGCCGTGGACGCGCCGCTGGTATGTCTGGGCGGGCGTGGGCGCGGCGGCGCTGCTCGCGGGCGGCGCCGTGTGGCTCGCCACGGCGCCAGAGCCCCGGGACACGACGCTCGGCACCGTGGGGCGGTAGGCGCCGCGCCCGGGGTGCTGC
>JAFADT010000813.1 GCA_023424585.1 Pseudomonadota bacterium | reverse complement strand
CTCGACGACGGCGGCGGAGGCGGCGGGCGTGCTCGCGCGCGGCGCGGGGAGAGGGGGCGCGGGGGGGGAGGAGGGCGGAGCGCTGGCCCGCAGCTCGCGATGGAGGTGGGCGGCCAGCAGTGAGATGGTGGGGTGCTCGAAGACGACGGTGGGCGGCAGCGAGCGTCCCAGGCTGACTTCGAGCCCCTTGCGCAGCTCGAGCGCGAGCAGGGAGTCCATGCCCAGGTCGGTGAAGCCTCGCTCCAACTCGAGGGGATGGGAGGGCTCGCGCCCCAGGGTCCGCGCCGCGAGCTCGCGGACGTGACGGGTCAGCAGCGCGAGCCGCTCGCTGTCGGGCGCCTGCTCGAGCCGCTCCAGGAGCGTGTCCTGGCGGGGCGTCTCCCCGGGCACGGCGGCGTCCAGCGCCGCGAGCAGGGGCATGCGCCCGCCCGAGGGGAGCTGTCGCCGGAAGGTGGACCAGTCCACCCGCAGCACGGCCACCTGGGGTGCCGTCTCGTCCCAGAGTCGTTCGAGCGCGCCGAGGCCCTCCTCCGTGGACAGCGGCGTGAGGCCGTGGGCCTCCAGCCGTGCGCGGTAGCGCGCATCGACCGCCATGCCCGCCTCCGCCCACGGGCCCCAGTCCAGGCTCAGCGCGGGCAGGCCGAGTGCACGGCGATGCCACGCGAGCGCGTCCAGGAAGGTGTTGGCCGCCGCGTAGCTGCCCTGTCCGGGTGAACCGAGCAGCGCGGAGCCCGCGGCGAACAGGATGAAGGCGTCGAGCGGATCGCCGCGCGTCAGGCGATGCAGGTTCCACGCACCGCGAGCCTTGGGCGCCATCACCCGCGCGAGTCGCTCCTCCGACTGATGGAGGAGGATCCCGTCGTCCACGATGCCTGCTGCATGGACGACCCCGCGCAGGGGCGGCAGGGTGGCGCGCACCGACTCCAGGAGGTGCTCCACGGCGCCGGCATCGCTGACGTCCACCTGCGCCACGTGCACCCGGGTACCGGCCTCGCGCAGCCGCTCCAGGGTCTCCTGGGCGGCGGCGGCAGGGGCCCCCCGGCCCAGCAGGACGAGGGCTCCGGCGCCCCGCTCGCTCATCCACCGCGCGACGCGCAGCCCCAGGGCTCCGAGCCCGCCGGAGATGAGATAGGTGCCATCCGCACGCAGGGCGCGCGCGCGGGACTCGGGCGTGGGGATGCGCTCCAGCCGACGGACGTAGCGGCGACCCTGGCGGAACGCGAGCTGGTCCTCTCCGCGGGGGCGCTGCACCTCCGTCCACACGGTGTGCGGTTCGTCTGCAGGCGCCGCGGGATCCAGATCCACGAGACCGCCCCACAGCTCCGGGTGCTCGCGCGAGAGGACCTGGCCGATGCCCCACAGCGGCGACTGCGACAGCGAGAGCCTGGAGGGCTCCACAGGCGACACGGCCCCCCGTGTCAGCAGCCAGAGCCGAGGAGGGACGCCGAGGCCCTTCGCGCTGACGAGCGCGCGCACGAGCTCGAAGACCCGGGCGCCGCACTGCCCGAAGTCTTCCTCCGGCGTCGTGCCCGCTTCGTCGAGTCCTGGCGCATCCAGGCTCCAGAGGTGGAGGACGCCGACGAGGGGAGGGCGACCGGGCTGGAGCGCCCCGGCCAGCAGCCGTTCGAGTTCCTCGACGGCGGCGTCGGGTGGGGGCTGCCAGGCCAGGATGCAGGCGTGTCCCTGGGCCTGGAGCACGTCGGCGAGCGCCTCGCCGAGGCCCGCGCGATCCGCGAGGATGAGCCACTGCGTGGGGACGCTGGCGGCTGCGACGTCGGTGGGACGCGCGGACTCCCGCCAGCTCGTGCGGTAGCAACTGTCGCCCAGGACATCACCGGCCTGCTGCTGGTGATGCCGCTGGATGAGCAGCCGCAAGAGGTCGGGAAGCAGCGCGCGCTGCTCTGGCGTGAGGGGGCCGGTCCGCTCCAGCTCGCGCCCCAGGCCGTCCACGTCTTGGCGATCCAGCAGCGCCACGACGCGCGAGGAGGAAGGCGCGCGCGGCGTGCCCTTGGCCTCACGTCTTCGGGGGCGCTCGGACTCCTCGTACCAGCACCGCTGCCGCTGGAACGGATAGGTGGGCAGCGGCACCCGGCGCCGCGCGCGGCCCTGGTCGAAGCCTCGCCAGTCCACCTCCGCTCCACGCGTGTGCAGCGCTCCCAGGCTGGTGAGCAGTTGGCGCCAGTCGTCGCGGTCCGGACGAAGGCTGGGGAGCCAGAGCGCGTCCGCTGCTTCGGGCACGCACTGGCGCCCCATCCCCAGCAGCGTGGGCTTGGGGCCCACCTCCACGAAGACCTGGGAGCCCTGCTGGTGCAGGGTGCGCATTCCGTCGGCGAACAGCACCGGCTCGCGCACGTGGCGCGTCCAGTAGGCGGGCGTGGCGAGCTCCGGACCCGCCAGCGCTCCGGTGAGGTTGGAGATCACGTCGAGGGTGGGCTGGGCGTAGTGGACACCGCGCGCCACCTCTTCGAAGGTCGCGAGCATCGGCTCCATCAGCGGCGAGTGGAACGCGTGCGAGACAGCAAGCGGCTGGCTCTGGATGCCCTGGGCTCGCAGCTCGGCGGTGAGGGCTTGGACGGCCTGTCGACGCCCCGACAGCACGACACTGGCGGGCGCGTTGATCGCGGCGATGGACACCGAGTCCTTCCATCCTTCGAGCAAGGACGCGGCACGCGCGGCATCGGTCGCCACCGCCACCATGTCTCCATCGTCCGGGAGCGCCTGCATCAGGCGGCCTCGCGCGACCACGAGCCGCAGCGCGTCCTCCAGGCTGAACACGCCGGCCACGCAGGCCGCCACGTACTCGCCCAGGCTGTGGCCCATCACCGCGGTGGGCCTCACGCCCCAGGAGCGCCAGACCTCCGCCAGCGCGTACTCGAGCGAGAACAGCGAGGGCTGGGTGAACGCGGTCTCGTGGAGCGGCGAGCGCTCCCCGGGGGCGGGGTAGAGCACTTCGAGCAATGGCCGGGAGAGCTGTCCCTCCAACAGCGTGGCGCAGTGTTCGAGCGCCCTCCGGAAGACGGGATGCGTCTCGTAGAGCTGGCGTCCCATGCCCTCGCACTGCGAGCCCTGGCCTGTGAAGAGGAAGGCCACGAGGGGGCGGCTCCCGCTCGGACCGCGGCTGGCATGGACGGGCACCTGCCCCCGGGCGAGCGCGGCGAGCTGCTCCCGCGCTTCAGCCGGCGACGCGGCTGTCAGCGCCGCGCGGTGGGACAGGCGCGCGCGGCCCGTGTTGGCGGAGAAGCACACGTCGGCCAGGGACTGCTCGGGGTGCGCGTCCAGGTGGCGCGCGTAACGGTCCGCCAGGGCGCTGAGCGCCTCGTCGGAGCGGGCGGAGAGGGTCAGCAGGTGGAGGGGGCGCGACGCGTCCTCCGGCGCGGGCGTCTCCGTCGAGCCGGCCTCCGCGAGCACCACGTGGGCATTGGTTCCGCTGAACCCGAAGGCGCTCACCCCGGCCACGCGCGGGCCGTCACCGGCGCGCCAGGGCGTGAGCCGGGTCGGCACCGTCAGGGGCAGTTGCTCCCACGCGCCGATGAGGGGATTGGGGCGATGGAGGTGCAGGTGCGGAGGAAGCTCGCGGTGCCGCAGCGCGAGCACCACCTTGAGGAGCCCCGCCATCCCGGCCGCGGCCTCCAGGTGTCCGAGGTTGGTCTTCACCGAGCCCACCCACAGCGGCTCCTCGCGAGGGCGCTCCGCGAAGACGGAGGCCAGCGCCTGCACCTCGATGGGATCGCCCAGCGAGGTGCCTGTGCCGTGCGCCTCCACGT
>JAFADT010000812.1 GCA_023424585.1 Pseudomonadota bacterium | reverse complement strand
CGACATGGACACCACCGCCTCCCCGCGCACCGTCACCGGCCGCGTCGACGTGCATCCCCGTGGCTTCGGCTTCCTCACCGTGCAGAAGCCCGGCACCCTGGAGGTGCTGTCCGCCTTCATCCCGCCTCCGGACCTGAACCCCTTCTTCGCAGGCGACGTCGTCTCCGCCACCGTGACGGCCACCGGCGAGGAACGGTGGACCGCGTCCGGCCTGACGCTCGTGGAGCGCACCCGGACCGTCGTCTATGGCGAGGTCGTGTCGCGCAAGGGCGCCTTCTTCCTGCGCATCGACCGGGAGGTCTCCAACACGGACTGGCCGCTGGACCCGGGCACCACCCCCGTGCAGCACAATGACGCCGTCGTCGCCCGCATCGCGGACGGCAAGGTCGTCCTCCTCTACCGCCTGGAGCCCGGCGCCGACCGCTCCCTGGAGCGCGTCATCGCCCGCCACGGCCTCCACCGGGACTTCCCGTCGGATGTCATCGAGGAGGCCCGCCGCGCGAAGGAGCGCCCCCACGCCCTGGGCGGCGCCCGGCGCGACCTGCGCTCCATCCCCACCGTCACCGTGGACGCGCCGTCCACCCGCGATATCGACGACGCCATCTCCGTGCTGCCCGCCGGCCCTGACGGCGCCGTGCGCCTGCTCGTGTCCATCGCGGACGTGAGCGAGTCCGTGAAGGAAGGCACCCCCCTGGACCTGGAGGCCCGCGCCCGCGCCACCAGCGTCTACCTGGCCGGCCGCGTGCTCCCCATGCTCCCGGAGGAGCTGTCCGCGAACTGGCTCAGCCTGGTCCCCAACGAGGAGCGCCACTGCCTCACCGTCGAGCTGCGCATCGACCCCGACGGCCGCGTCACCGCCGCGGATGTCTATGAAAGCCTCATCCGCTCCTGGGCGCGGCTGAACTACGACGAGGTCGCGGGCTTCCTCGACGACAACGTCGTGTCCCCCGCCATGGAGCCCGTGCGCGACGCCATGCCCTGGTTCCGCCTGGCGTCCGCGCGGCTCGCCGTGTCGCGCGCGGCCCGGGGCGGCATGACCATGTCCCGAGACGAGGCGCGCTTCACCTTCGACACCGCCACGGGCGCCGTGTCCGGGCTCGCCGGGGAGAAGGACACCTCCGCGCACAACATGATCGAGCGCTTCATGGTCGCCGCCAACGAGGCCATCGCCACCTGGCTGATGACCCGCGGCGTGCCCACCGTGTATCGCGTGCACGAGCAGCCGGATCCGGAGCGCGTGGCGGACCTGAACGCGTTCGCGTTGCACTCCGGGTTCGCGGCGGGCTTCAGCGCGCGGCTCACCCCGCTGGCCCTGGCCGCGTTCGACCGGCAGATCTCCGGCGCGAAGGCGGAGGCCGCGCTGCGCTCCGTGCTGCGCCGCTCGCTGGGGCCGTCCCGCTACACCGTGAAGCCGGGCCCGCACTTCGGGCTGGCCGCGCCCCTGTACCTGCACTTCACGTCGCCCATCCGCCGGTACGCGGACCTCGCTGTGCACCGGCTCATCAAGGCGTACCTGCACGGCAAGCGCGACTTCGTGCACGAGGACCCGGAGATTGAAAAGCTCTCCCAGCACATCAACGTGCGCGCCCGCTCCGCCAACCGCGCGGAGGCGGACCGCCACCACGAGCTGGAAGCGCGCTTCATGTCCGCCCGCATCGGGCAGCAGTTCCCCGCGCGCATCGTGCGCGTGAAGCCCTTCGGCCTCGTCGCGCAGCTGGATGGCATGTGGGTGGAGGGCATGGTGCCGGCGGAGGGGCTCGCCGGAGGTCCCTACCGTCCGGACACGCGCGAGCTGTCCATGGTGGGCAAGACGCGGACCTTCACCGTGGGCATGCCCGTCACCGTGAAGGTCGTCTCCACGGATGAGCAGTTGGGCCGGGTGGAGTTCGCCCTGGTCGAGTGACGGCAGGGCTCTCGTCTGGCGCGGCTTCTCCCAGGTGAAGCCGGGCAACATGGTGAAGGAGGTGCCTGAGGAGGCCTGGGCGCGTCTGCCTGCGGGTGCGGGCACCAAGGGCCCACGCCTCTATGACTGGGCGCGCATCTGAGGCATCCCATCATTTGCTATTTTCCCTCGGAGCTTGCTCGCTCGGCTACCCCATGCGTTCTCCGAGGGGAATCTTTAAATGAGGGGATACCTCAGGTGAAGAAGCCGTAGGCCTGTTCATCTGGATGGGATTGGAGCCCGGGTTGGCGCGAGGGATGCGCTGACCTGGGCTTTTGACCTGTTTAACTGTTTCCGAAAAGCCGCACTCACAGATACTTCGATACTTCCATAGAGCCCCGCCATCGAAACATAAAGCCCCACGAAGCAGCCGCTATCAAGAAACCCAGTTCACAGCAACTCCACGCCCAATGAGAAAACGAGAATGGTTATACGCAATTAAAAAACTACACGACAAGTCAATAACAACAAACTCAAACGAAACGGAATTCTCCAAGACATCAGCCAAAACCTGGAGAGACTTTAACCCAAAAAACTCCCCACCATCACGTGGCGGCAGAAAGAGAACCACCTCACCCACCCAATCAATCCGCCGCAGAATATCCCACGGATTGTCAGTGTAAATGGCATCACCATCACTGGCATAGTCCCATAACTCATCATACCTGCATGCAGCCGCAAAAATATTAACAAGCCGCCCCCTGAGTTCTCGAACCTCAGATTTACTGAGTTCTCGAATTTCCACCCCAACCTCATGGGCAGCTATGAGTAACTCAGATTTAGAAGATAAAATATTACCCATCACCTAGTGCCTCGCTGGAACCCCAGTAATAATAGCATGCCCAAAAATACCACTCTTTCCCTTGCCTGTATTCTGTCAACCAATATAAGGCAAATCCGGACCGGCAATCCACTCCCCTTGTAGCTTTGAGGCATCCCCTCATCGGCGATTTTCCCTCGGAGCTTGCTCGCCCGGCTACCCCGTGCGTTCTCCGAGGGGGATCTTCAATGGTAGCCGAAACCCAGAAGCCAGTACTTCCGGGAAGCCAGGCAAGATCGTCAGAGTCGTTGTTGTCATGAATAGTCAATGAGGCAAGACACCAACATGATTTACGACACTGTCATTGCTTCGGTTCGTCAGGATGTCCAGCGCGGCCTCTCAGTCGACGATACGATCGTGGCCCTGCGTGCTTCGGGACTGTCCATCGTCCAGAGTATGAAAGCGCTAATGGAGCTTCATGGTATGTCTTTGGAGGATGCGAAGGCTGAAATCCATCCTGTCTGGGCAGGAGTCGTGAAGGCAGCGGAGCCATTGCATGATGACCTGGAGGCCTACGCGAAGAAGATGAGCTATGAGACAGGCAAGGCGTGGATCGAAGCCGGGAAGCTCCTCGTGGAGGACCCAGCGGTGCGGGTCCAGTGCCCGGAGAAGGCAGACAGCTTCCTCACCGTTCACGATGAGGTCTCTTCACAGGATCCGACCCGGTTCGAGCGGCATCTCGTCTGCGACGTGTGCGGAGCACGCAACATCCTCCTCCTGCATGCTCCGGCGGAGACGGAGTGACTCACCCCGCCAGCGGCAGCCCGTCCGTGGAGTCCACCAGCACCTTTTCCCGCACCCAGCCCAGCAGCCCGGTGGAGGACTTCACCAGGTACTGGACCTCCCCCTTCGCGGGGACGCTCGCGGCCAGCACCTGCACCTTGGAGCCCTGGGCCGTCGTGGCCACCACCCCGGAGCCCGTGCGGCCCTGCGCCAGCGGGAAGGACTTCTTCACCGTCGCCTCCACGCCCACCGCGTACAGCTCCTGCGGCACGTACACGAGCTTCCACGCCTTGCGGTCCAGCGTGTACTTGTCCCGCTTCTGCCAGAAGCCCATCCACCTATCGACCAGGACGATGCCGTTGCCCTTCGCCTCCGTCAGCGCGTGCACGTCCCCCAGCGGCTTCACCGCCTTGCCGTCGTAGCCGTAGAGGAGATAGCGGTGGCCGTCGTCCAGCTCCCCCAGCGTCTGGACCAGCAGCTCCTTCCATTTGTCGCCCGTGTCCAGGTCCACCACCTGGAAGCCCGTCACCTCGTTGCCGGACGCGTCGCCCTTCAACGTCGCGCCGCCCACCTTCAGCGTGAACTTCCCGTCCGCCCCCACAGTGAGCGCCACCGCGTCCGGCTTGCCGTCCCCGTCCAGGTCCGCCTGCGCGGCGGTCACGAAGGCGTCACCCCCCTGCGCGAAGACAGGAGCCCCCGCGAGCAGCACGGCGGAGGACAGCACGGCCAGCAGGGACGTCTTCATGGAAGGAGGACCTCGGTCGAGGAGAGGGCCGCGTCACCCTAGGGCGTGTCCGCAAATAAATCGAGCGCAGCCGGGTGTTAGAAGGGCATGAGCCGAGGAGAGCTGACGGACGCCCAATGGGAGCGGCTGGCCGGACTGCTGCCGCCCCAGAAACCCGCGCGGG
>JAFADT010000804.1 GCA_023424585.1 Pseudomonadota bacterium | reverse complement strand
ACCTCCTGGTTCACGGAGGCGCAGAGGACGCCCGGAAACCCGTGGTAGCCCTTGAACGCCGGCCTGGCGCCCTTCTTGGCGATGAGCTCCTCCGCCAGGGCATCCAGCTCCCACGTGGAGACCCCGGGAGCCACCGCCTTCTCCAGCTCGTCCAGGATTTCACAGACGATCCGCCCGGCCTCCCGCATCAGGGCGATCTCAGCCGGGCTCTTGATCTCCACCGGGTTCATTCGCCCCTTTCCCTACTGGGCTGCTGCGCTGTCGGGAACCCGCGACCAGTGGGGTGGCAGTCCGGACCGGCCCTGCCCCCGCCTCGCTGGCTGCACTCCAGGCTCAGGCAGGGCGCCCGGCGGCCTTCTTGATCTCCTCGTAGATGCCCTCCGGAGACCCGACGCCGTCCACGCTCTTGAGCAGCCCCTTCCTGGCGTAGAAGTCCTTCAGCGGGGACGTCTCCGCGTCGTACTTCAGCAGGCGCTTCTCGATGACCTCCGGGGTGTCGTCCGGACGCTGAACGAGCTCCGTGCCGCACTTGTCACACAGGCCCGCGCGCTTCGGCGGGCTCTGGGTGACGTGGTAGACGGACCCGTCATTGGGGCACACGCGCCGGCCGGAGCCACGCTCGACCAGCGTCGAGTGCGGGACCTCGAGCGACACCACGGCGTTCAGCTGCTTGCCCAGCCGCTCCAGCATCCGGTCCAGCGCGTCCGCCTGCCCCGGGGTGCGCGGGAAGCCGTCGAGCACGAAGCCCTGGGCCACGTCCGGCTCCTTCAGCCGCTCCTCCACGATGCCGATGACGACATCGTCCGGAACGTACTGCCCCGCGGCCATCAGAGGCCCGGCCACCTTGCCCAGCGGCGTGCCATCCTTCACGGCCTTGCGCAGGATGTCCCCGGTGGAGATCTGCGGGATCTTGAAGTCCGCGAACAGCTTCTTTGCCTGGGTACCCTTCCCGGCGTTCGGCGGCCCCAAAAGGATGAGGTTCATGTCGCTTCCTTGTACCTGCGTCCACCCTTGAACGACGAGGCGCCCCTCCCCGCCATTGGAGAGAGGCGCCCGGAACACAACCGATTGACGTCAGGCCGCCACGCGGACCCGACCACGGATGCGCGGACCGCGCGGACCCGCGAAGCCTTCGTAGTTGCGGCTGATGAGGTGACCTTCGATCTGCTGCACCGTGTCCAGCGCCACGCCCACCACGATGAGCAGCGCCGTGCCGCCGAAGGTGAACCGCACGCCCAGCACGCTGCTGATGACGGACGGAATCACGCAGATGACGGCCAGGTAGATGGCGCCTCCGAACGTGAGGCGGTTGAGCGTGCGCTCGATGAACTCCGCCGTCTGACGGCCCGGGCGGATGCCGGGGATGTAGCCACCCTGCTTCTTGATGTTGTCCGCCACGTCATCCGGCCGGAAGGTGAGCGCCGTGTAGAAGTAGGAGAAGAACACCACCAGCAGCACGAACAGGCCGTTGTAGACCCAGAGGTTGCCTTCGATGCTGCGCTGGAAGCCCTGCAGGAAGGGGAACCACGCGCCCAGCGTCGCAGGGAAGGACAGCACCGCGCCGGCGAAGATGGGGGGAATCACGCCCGAGGCGTTCACCTTCATGGGGAAGTACGTGGCCTGGCCCGCGAACATGCGACGGCCCGCCATGCGCTTGGCGTACTGGATGGGCACGCGCCGCATGCCCCGCTCCACGTAGACGACCACGCCGATGATGAGGAGCATGAAGAAGAGCAGGCCCAACACCGCGGCCACGTTCACCACCTCCTGCGTCGTCAGGTCCAGCAGCGTCTTCGCGCCGGGAAGCACGCGCGCCACGATGCCCGCGAAGATGATGAGCGAGATGCCGTTGCCAATGCCGCGCTCGGTGATGCGCTCACCCAGCCACATGATGAAGGCCGTACCCGCCGTGAGGCTGACCACCGTCATGAAGGTGAACCAGAGGTTGTCGTTGGGCACCACCACCTGGTTGAAGCCGCCCTGCCCCGCATCGGAGCGGCCCAGCGAGGCCAGCCACCGGGAGATGCCCACGCCCTGCACGATGGACAGCGCGATGCTGCCGTAGCGCGTGTACTGGTTGATCTTCTGGCGGCCCGCGGCGCCTTCCTTCTGCAGGCGCTCCAGGCTGGGCACCACCACCGCCAGGAGCTGGATGATGATGGAGGCGCTCACGTACGGCATGATGCCCAGACCGAAGATGGACATCTGCTCCAGCGCGCCGCCAGAGAAGAGATTGAACAGCGATACCAGGCCGCCCGATTGCTTCTGGGCGTCCATGAACGCGTTCATCGCCGAGCGATCCACGCCCGGCGTGTTGATGAAGATGCCGATGCGGTAGACGGACAGCAGCACGAGCGTGTACGCAAGCCGGCTGCGCAGCTCCGCGATGCGGAAGACGTTGGCGAAGGCGTTCAGGGCCACGGTAATGCCATCCTCTTCAAGAGGTTCTGCCAGCAACAACAAACGCCCCTCTCCGGTTCCGGAAAGGGGCGCGGAAGCCTACACAAGGCTGGGGGCGCGCACCACATCACCGTGATGCGCGCCGGTCACGCCTACGCCCGGGGCTGGCGAGGGGCCTTGACGCCCTTGCCGGCGTGGGCCTTGGCGGCCGACTCCGGCTTGTGCGCCACGAGGGGGAGCTCCTCCACGGAGCCGCCCGCCTTCTCGATGTTCTCGCGGGCGGCCGCGGACACCTTGTTCACCTTCACGCTGAGCTTCTTGGCGAGCTCACCGTGGGCCAGGACCTTCACGCCGTCGTAGCGGCCCTTGACCAGGCCCGCCTGCTTCAGGGCGGCCTCGTCCACCGTGGCGCCCGCGTCGAACACGTGCTCCAGGTCGCCCAGGTTCACCACCGCGTAGACGGTGCGGTTGGGCGGGTTGAAGCCGAACTTCGGCAGGCGGCGCTGCAGCGGGCTCTGGCCGCCTTCGAAGCCTTCGAACCGCATGTTGCCGCTGCGGGCCTTCTGGCCCTTGCCACCGCGGCCAGCCGTCTTGCCCAGGCCGCTACCCTGGCCACGGCCCACGCGCTTCTTGCGGTGCCAGGAGCCCTTCGGGCGCTTCAGATTGGTCAGGATGCTCATGTTGGATCCTCAGTTCTCAGGCCTTGGCCTTGGCGGCCAGGCGCTCCAGGGCGCGGTCCCGGGCGACAATCTTCCGGGGCTTGCGGCGCTTGGGCGCCGGGGCCTCCTGGCTGACCGTCTCCAGGGAGACCAGGTGCTTCACCTTGAACACCATGCCGCGCACCGCCGGGGTGTCCTTCAACAGCCGCTCGTCGCCGAACTTCTTCAGACCGAGGCCCTTGATGGTGGCCAGCATGTCCTCGGAAGAACCCGAGAAGCTCTTCGTCAGCTTAACCTTGAGCGCCATGACTAGCCCCTCGCCTCGCCCGCGAGCTTCTGGGTCTCGACGTCCTTGCCGCGCAGGCGCGCGACCTGCTCCGCGCTGCGCAGCTGCTTCAGGCCGGCCACCGTGGCCTTCAGCACGTTGTGCGGATTCCGCGAGCCCTGGCTCTTGGTCAGGATGTTGCGGATGCCCGCCGCCTCCAGCACCGCGCGCACCGCGCCACCGGCGATGACGCCCGTACCTTCGGAGGCCGGCTTCAGGAGCACCCAGCCGGCACCGAAGTGCCCCAGGATCTCGTGCGGGATGGTGTGGCCCATGCGCGGAACGCGGAACAGGTTCTTCTTCGCGTTCTCGCCGCCCTTGCGGATGGCCTCGGGGACCTCGTTGGCCTTGCCCAGGCCCACGCCCACGTGCCCGTTGCCATCGCCCACCACGACGAGCGCGGCGAACGAGAAACGGCGGCCACCCTTCACCACCTTGGCCACGCGGTTGATGTTCACCACGCGGTCGGTCAGGTCCAGATCGTTCGGATTGATCGGAGTTGCCACTTGAGGAATTCCTTTCTGGTACCTAGAACTTCAGGCCGGCCTCGCGCGCGGCGTCAGCCACGGCGGCGATGCGCCCATGGTAAGGGAAGCCGTTGCGGTCGAACACCACCGCATCGACGTTGGCGGCCTTGCACTTCTCCGCGATGAGGGAGCCCACGCGCTTCGCGTCGGCCTTCTTGTCGCCCTCGTCCTTGCCCTTCAGCTCCTTGGACAGGGACGACGCGAACGCCACCGTGCGGCCAGTGGAGTCGTCCACCACCTGCGCGTAGATGTGCTTGAGGCTCTTGTAGACCGACAGCCGCGGACGCTCCGTGGTGCCGGAGAGCTTCTTGCGGATGCGGTTCTTCCTCTTGAGGCGCTGATCGACAGTCTTGGACATGGCTGCTTCCTTTTCCGTCCGGCGGCGATGCGGCCTTCCGCCGCCGGATGATTCCGCCAGGCCTCACGGCCCGGCGGGGTTGAATGCTCGGCGAAGACGCGGCGACGACTAGGTCGTACCGGTCTTGCCCTCCTTGCGACGGATGCGCTCCTCGGCGTACTTGATGCCCTTGCCCTTATAGGGCTCCGGCGGACGCAGCGAGCGGATATTGACCGCCGTGGCCCCCAGGACCTCCTTGTCCGCCGAGCGGAGCGTGAGCCCCAGGGTCGGGAGGCTGTCCTCGGTGCGAGAGGTCTTGTCGACTTCCGCCGTCACGCCCTCCGGCAGGTTGAACACCACCGGGTGGGAGTAGCCGAGCGAGAAGTGGATGGCCTTGCCCTTCACTTCCGCGCGGAAACCAACGCCGCGGATGTCCAGGCGCTTCTCGAAGCCCGTGGACACGCCCTTCGCCGCGTTGGCGAGGATGGTCCGCGTCAGGCCGTGGAGGCTGCGGGCCTCGCGCGAGTCGTCCTCACGCTGCACCGTCACCTGGCCGTCCTTCACCTCCACCTTCACCTTGGCGGGGAGCTTGACGGACAGCTTGCCCTTGGGACCTTCGAAGTTGACCTGCTGGTTGGCGATGTTGACCTTCGTCTTGTCGCCAAGCTTGATCGCCAGTTTTCCAATCCGACTCATGATTGCCTCGTGCTGTCGTCGCCCGGGGCGCGCTCCTCGCGGGGCGCATCACCCAGGCTCCTGGCTAGTAGACCGTGCAGAGCAGCTCGCCGCCGACCTTCTGCTTCCGGGCCTCGGTGTCCACCAGGATTCCGCGCGAGGTGGAGAGGATGGAGATGCCCATGCCGCCGAGCACCGGCTGGATGTCGCGGGACGCGACGTAGCGGCGCAGGCCGGGCTTGGACACGCGGCGCAGGCCGGTGATGGCCGGGCTGCGGTCCGGGCCGTACTTCAGCTGGACGGTGATCTCGTTCTGCGGCGCGACCTCGTGGACGGTGAAGTCCCCGATGTAGCCCTCGTCCTTGAGGACCTTGATGATCTCCACCTTGAGCTTCGAGTGGGGGATGACGACCTTGTCGTGCCGCGCACGCGAGGCGTTGCGCAGGCGGGTCAGCATGTCGCCGACGGGATCATTGACCGGCATGAAGCACCTTCAAGCAAAGCAGCGGTCCCCTAGGGACGCACCGCACTTGCGGCCACCGCGCCTGCCGGGCCCATCCCGGGGGTTCGCGCTGACCGCCACTTCCCTACCACTTCCACCGGGACCGCCCTGCCCTCTTCAGGACAGGGGCGGTGCCTCGGGTCCAGCGCCTACCAGGACGACTTGGTGACGCCGGTGATCTCACCGCGCAGCGCGCGGTGACGCAGGCAGATACGGCACATCTTGAACTTGCGCAGGAAGGCGCGAGGACGACCGCAGAGACCGCAGCGGTTGTACTGACGCACGGGGAACTTCAGCTTGCGCTTCGCCTGGGCAATCTTGGAGAGCTTGGCCATGATCGATGGGAGTCCTGGGCTCGGTTACTGACGGAACGGCATGCCGAAGTGACGCATCAGCGCGAGGCCCTGCTCGTCGTTCCGGGCGGTGGTGACGAAGCTGATGTTGAGCCCCTTCACCTTTTCGATCTGATCGTAGTTGATTTCCGGGAAGATGATCTGCTCACGCACGCCGAGGGTGTAGTTCCCCTTGCCGTCGAAAGCCTTCGGGGACACGCCCTTGAAGTCACGCACGCGCGGCAGCGCGACGGTGATGAGGCGGTCCATGAACTCGAACATGCGGTCGCCGCGCAGCGTGACCGCGGCACCGATGGCCTGGCCCTGGCGCAGCTTGAAGTTCGCGATGGACTTGCGCGCGCGGGTCACGACCGGCTTCTGACCGGTGATGGCGGCCAGCTGGTCCACCGCCGACTCCAGGATCTTGTTGTTGGCGAGCGCCTCGCCCAGACCCATGTTGACGACGATCTTCTCCAGCCGCGGCACTTCCATGGGGTTCTTGAGCCCCAGCTCCTTCATCAGCGAAGGAACGCCTTCCGCGCGGAAGCGATCCTTGAGGCGCGCCGAGCGGGCCTTCAGGCCCTCCTCGATGTTCGCGGCGAAGCCGACCTTCTTGGCTTCTTCCTTGCCGCGCTTCTTGCTCTTCTTTTCCTTCGAGTCGGCCTTCTTCTCGTCAGCCATCTTTCGATCCTCTGCTTCGGAGCGCCGTCATGGACCCAGCGCGCCCGATCAGTCCTGCGTCTAGAACGTGGAAACACCCAGAGGGAACAACGATTTCAGCCCTCTGGACGCGCACGCCCGCCTGCCCCACCACCAGGTGGGGCAAGGGGCGCGCATACATGCCCGAACACCGACCCCTAGTCAATCAGGGCGTCGCACTGCTTGCAGAACCGCTTGGAGGACTCCCCCTCCTTGCGGATGCCGACGCGGGTCGGCTTGTCGCACTTGGCGCAGACCACCTGGACGCTCGAGAGCGCGATGGTGCCCGGCTTCTCGATGATGCCGCCCTCGGGGGACTGCGGCGTCTTGCGCAGGTGGCGCTTGACCAGGCGCAGGCCCTCGACCGTCACGCGGCCTGCCTCGCGGTCAACCTTCAGCACCTTGCCGCGCTTGGTCGCCGGCGTCTTCTCCGACCGTTCGGCACCGGAGATGACCTGGATGGTGTCACCGACTTTCAGCTTCTGCATGGCTTCCTCACTCTGGCTGTTCGCCGTCAGGCCTGCGTCCTCTTAGAGGACCTCGGGCGCCAGCGAGATGATCTTCATGAACTTACGGGCACGCAGCTCACGGGCGACCGGCCCAAAGATGCGCGTCCCGATGGGCTCCAGGTCCTTGTTGATGAGGACCGCCGAGTTGCCGTCGAACTTGATGTAGCTGCCGTCCGGACGACCCACCTCGCGACGGGTGCGGACGATGACGGCCTTGGCCACGTCACCCTTCTTCACCTTGGAGTTGGGCAGGGCCTCGCGGATCGACACGACGATCACGTCGCCGATGGAGGCGTACTTGCGCTTGGAGCCGCCGAGAACCTTGATGCAAAACACCTTCTTGGCGCCCGAGTTGTCGGCCACATCGAGCACACTCTGCATCTGAATCATGTGAAGTCTCCTCTTGCTCGAACCGGTCCACGCGCGTCATGGCGCACGGACCCGGTGTGGCCTACCTAGACGTTCTTGCTCTTCTCCAGGACCTCGACCACGCGCCAACGCTTGTCCTTCGAAGCGGGCTTGGTCTCGGCGATGCGCACCCGGTCACCCTCGTTGATGGTGACCTTCTTCGGGTAGTCATGGTCCTCGACGTGCGCCTTGTACTTCTCGCGCAGGCTCATGATCTTCCCGTACTTCGGGTGGGGAGCGCGACGCTGGACGGTGACGACCACCGTCTTCTGCATCTTGTTGGAGGTGACGATGCCCACGCGGGTCTTGGGACGACCCCGGGTGGAGGTCTCGGCAGCGGGCGTTTCGGTCGCTTCAGCCATGTTGGTTCTCACTGTCTGTCATGCACCCGGGCCCTCTGCCCGGATGGCCGCGGACACCGGGTGAGCCCGGATGCCCGCGGATGCACTGCTACTACCCCGCCTTGGCCGCCCGGGCCTTCTCGCCCAGGACGGTGAGGATGCGGGCCAGATCGCGGCGGTGCTGCACGCCCTCGGCGGGGCTGTCCAGCGAGCCGGTCCGACGCTTGAGCCGATCCTGGACCAGCGTCTCGCGCAGTTCCTTCGCGCGGTTCTGCAGGTCGTCCGTCGACAGTTCCTTCAGTTCCTTCGCAGTCGCCATCTTGGTCTCCTCGGCGCGGGATGCGGGCGCCCTCCCCTGTCACCAGGTGGAGCGCCCGTCCCGGCGGTGCGTGACTACAGCGAGAGCTCGCTGCGGCGCACGATCTTGGTGAGCACCGGCAGCTTCGCCTGCGCCAGCTTCAGCGCACCGGTGGCGATCTCCTGCGTCATGCCCTCCATCTCGTAGAGGACGCGTCCCGGCTTCACCACCGCGACGTAGTACTCCACGCCACCCTTGCCGGTACCCATACGGGTCTCGGCGGGCTTCTTCGTGATGGGCTTGTCCGGGAAGATCCGGATCCAGATCTTGCCGCCGCGCTTCACGTGGCGGGTCATCGCGATACGGGCCGCCTCGATCTGACGCGAGGTGATCCATCCCGGCTGGAGGCTCACCAGGCCGAACTCACCGTAGGTGAGGTCGCTGCCGCGGTGGGCCGAGCCGAACATGCGGCCCTTCTGCATCTTGCGGTATTTGGTTCGAGCAGGCTGAAGCATGGTCGCTGTCCTTCGTGCCTCACGCGCAGGGCGGGCTTATCAAGGCCCGCCCCGCCGGGGGCGAATTACCGGTTGGTGGGCATGGGGGGCTGGCCACCCTTGCCCGGGAGAACCTCTCCCTTGCAGATCCAGACCTTGCAGCCAATCTTGCCGTAGGTCGTCTTGGCCTCGGCGAAGCCGAAGTCGATGTCCGCGCGGAGGGTGTGCAGGGGCACGCGGCCCTCGCGGTACCACTCGTAGCGGGCCATCTCGGCGCCACCCAGGCGGCCGGAGCAGGCCACGCGGATGCCCTTGGCCCCGAACTTCATCGCGGTCTGCAGCGCCTTCTTCATGGCGCGGCGGAAGGCGATGCGGCGCTCGAGCTGCGTGGCGATGTTCTCCGCCACGAGCTGCGCGTCGGTCTCGGCCTTGCGGACCTCGACGATGTTCAGGAAGACCTCGTTCTTGGTGAACTGCTGGAGGTCCTTCTTGACGGTCTCGATGCCAGCGCCGCGCTTGCCGATGACGATGCCCGGACGCGCGGTGTGGACGTTGACCTTCACCTTGTTGGCGGCGCGCTCAATCTCCACCTTGGACACGCCCGCGTGGTTCAGCGACTTCTTGACGAACTCGCGGATGCGGATGTCCTCGTGGAGCCACTGAGCGTAGTTCTTGTGCTCGAACCACTTGGAGTCCCAGGTCTTGATGACGCCGAGCCGGAACCCGATCGGATGAACTTTCTGTCCCAAACTGATTCTCCTTGGTGCGTCCGGGCAGGGCCCGACGGGTCCTACTTCTTGGCCTCGGCCAGCACGACGTGGACGTGGGCAGACTTCTTCTGGATGGGCGTCGCGCGCCCCATGGCGCGCGGCATGAACCGGCGCTGCGTGGCGGCCTGGTCCACGGAGATGGTCTTGACGTAGAGGGTATCCACGTCGACCTGGCCCTTGGACAGGTCCGTCGCGTTGGCAACGGCGCTCTTGATGAGCTTCTCCACCGGCCGCGCCGCGGCGCGCGGGGTGAACTTCAGGATGTTCAGGGCGGCCTCGACAGGCTTGCCCCGGACGAGCGCCGCGACGAGGGACAGCTTGCGCGGGCTCATGCGCAGGTGACGCAGATGTGCAGTCGACTCCATGGTCATCTCCTCAGGCTCTCAGGCGTACGTGCGGGCTACTTGCCCGGGGCCTTGGCGACCTTCTTCTCCGCCGAGTGCCCGCCGAAGGTGCGCGTCGGAGCGAACTCGCCGAGCTTGTGGCCCACCATGTTCTCCGTCACGAACACCGGAATGAACTTCTTGCCGTTGTGTACGGCGAAGGTGTGACCCACGAACTCAGGGAGAATCGTGGAGCGCCGGGACCAGGTCTTGACGACCGCCTTCTTGTTCGCGGCGATCATCCCCTCGATCTTCTTGAGGAGGTGATCGTCGACGAACGGACCCTTCTTGATCGAACGAGCCATGTTTCAAATCCTCTTACTGGCTGCGCGCGCCCTGGCGGCGGCCGCTCACGATGAACTTGTCGGTGCGCTTGTTGGTGCGCGTGGTGAGACCCTTGGTCTTCTTGCCCCAAGGCGACACCGGGTGGGGGTTACCCTGGCCGGACTTACCCTCACCACCACCGTGCGGGTGGTCGACGGGGTTCATGGCCAGACCGCGGACGGTGGGACGGATGCCCAGCCAGCGGCTCTTACCCGCCTTGCCGATGCGGATGATTTCGTGCTCGATGTTGCCCACCTGACCCACGGTGGCGCGGCACTCGATGAGCACCTTGCGCACGGCGCCCGAGGGCATACGGACCTGGGCGTAGCGCTCCTCCTTCGCCATCAGCTGGCCGGAGGTGCCCGCGGAGCGGATGACCTGGGCGCCACGGCCCGGCTTCAGCTCCACGTTGTGGATGACCGTACCCACCGGGATGTTCTGCAGTGGCAGGCTGTTGCCCGGGCGGATGTCGGCGGTGGCGCCGGCGAACACGGTGTCGCCCACGCTCAGGCCCACGGGGGCGAGGATGTATCGCTTGTCGCCGTCCGCGTAGTGCAGGAGGGCGATGTTGGCGGTGCGGTTCGGGTCGTACTCAACCGCGACGACCTTGGCCGGCACGCCATCCTTGTCCCGACGCTTGAAGTCGATGACGCGGTAGCGGCGCTTGTGCCCCCCACCCTGGTGGCGGCGGGTGATGTGCCCGTGGACGTTGCGGCCACCGGAGCGCTTGATGGGCTCGGTGAGCGACTTCTCCGGGGAGTCCTTGGTGATGTCCGCGAAGTCGGACACCGTCATCAGACGGCGGGCGGCGCTGGTCGGCTTGTACTTCTTGATGCCCATGGTGTGTTCCTCTCAGGCGGATCCGGACGCCAGTGGCGTCAGACCGCTCCCCCTTCGAAGAGTTCGATCTTGTCACCCTCCTTCAGGGTGACGACCGCCTTCTTGAAGTTGGGGCGCTGGCCGATGTTCTTGCCCACCCGCTTCGTCTTGCCACGCACGATGTTGGTGCGAACACCCTCCACCGTGACCTTGAACAGGGCCGTGACCGCGCGGGACACGTCGTGCTTCGTGGCCTTGCGGTCCACGATGAACGAGTACTGGCGGAACTTCTCCCGGGCCTTGTCCAGCTTCTCCGTGATGAGCGGGCCCTTGATGACGTCGTTCAGGTTCATGACAGGGACCCCTCGAGCGCCTTGGCGGCGGCGGAAGTCAGGACGATGTGCGAGTGCTTGAGCACGGACTCGAGGTTGAGGCCCTCGGGCGGCAGCACGTCGAACTTCGCCAAGTTGCGCACGCTGCGGTGCAGGTTGGTGTTGCCGCGCTCGTCGATGACCAGCGCGTTCTGGAGCTTCATGCGCCGGGTGAGCACCTCGAAGGCCTGCTTCGACTTCGGGGCGTCCAGCTTGAAGCCATCCAGGATGATGAGCTGCTTCTCCCGAGCGCGCAGGGACAGCGCGGCGCGCAGGGCACCACGGCGGACCTTGCGGGGCGGCCGGTAGAAGTAGTCGCGGGCCTTGGGGGCCATCGCCTTGCCGCCGCCCACCCAGTGGGAGGCGCGGATCGAGCCCTGGCGGGCGCGACCGGTGCCCTTCTGCTTCCAGGGCTTCTTGCCGCCGCCGCTGACGAGCGAGGTGTTCTTCACCCCGACCGTGCCCCGGCGCCGGTTGATCTGCTGCATCTTCGCCACCTCGTAGAACAGGTGGGTGTTCGGCTCAGCGCCGAAGATCTCGTCGGACAGCTCGATCTCCGACACCTTCTTCAAATCCAGGTCGACTACGTCAAACTTCGCCATGGCACTTTCCTCGGGGGTCAGAGTGAAACCACTCCGACGCCATCCCGCTTCCTAGGACTTGATCTCGACGTCAACGCCGGCAGACAGATCCAGCTTCATCAGCGCGTCCAGCGTCTGCTGGGTCGGCTCGAGGATATCGAGCAGGCGCTTGTGCGTGCGGATCTCAAACTGCTCGCGGCTCTTCTTGTCCACGTGCGGCGAACGCAACACGGTGAACTTGTTGATGCGCGTCGGCAGGGGGATCGGACCAGCCACCTTGGCGCCCGTGCGCTTGGCCGTCTCGACGATCTCCCCAGCACTCTGATCCAGGAGCTTCGAGTCGTACGCCTTCAGCCGGATGCGGATCTTCTGTGTCGCCATTCGCAAGAACCTCTTTGAACGACCTCTGGGAACCGTGAGGCGGTACGCCCGTCAACGCCTGGATTTCAGAGAACCGTTTCTTCGGAACGAAGGGGCGCGGTGTGTACCACCACACCCCAGGGGTTGCAACTGGATTCCCACCGGCTCCCCGGAAAGGCCCCCAAGGGCCCCACCCGGGAGCTGGTGGACTGAGCACTACGCGATGATTTCAGCCACGACGCCCGCGCCCACCGTGCGGCCGCCTTCACGAACCGCGAACCGGAGCTCCTTCTCCATCGCGACCGGGGTGATGAGCTCCACCTCGATGGCGATGTTGTCGCCCGGCATGACCATCTCGACGTTGTCCGGCAGCTTCACCGTGCCCGTCACGTCCGTGGTGC
>JAFADT010000190.1 GCA_023424585.1 Pseudomonadota bacterium | reverse complement strand
CGGCCACTTCAATCGGGTCGCCCAGCGGGGTGCCCGTGGCGTGGGCCTCCACGTACTGGATGTCGTCCGGGGTGACGCCGGAGATGGCCAGGGCCTCCGCGATGACCGCGGCCTGGCCCTCCACGCTGGGCGCGGTGAAGCCCACCTTGCCCGCGCCGTCGTTGTTCACCGCCGTGCCCAGCAGCACGCCGTGGACGGTGTCGCCGTCCTTCTGCGCGTCCGACAGGCGCTTGAGCACCACCACCGCCGCGCCCGCGCCGCGCACCGTGCCGTTGGCCTTCGCGTCGAACGCGCGGCAGTAGCCGTCCGGCGAGAAGATCATCCCCTCCTGGTAGAGGTAGCCCGCCGCCTGCGGGAAGGACACGGACGCGCCGCCCGCGAGCGCCATGTCGCTCTCGCCGGACAGCAGGCTCTGGCACGCCAGGTGGAGCGCCACCAGCGAGCTGGAGCACGCCGTCTGCACCGTCGCGGAGGGGCCGCGCAGGCCCAGGCGGTGGGACACGCGCGTCGCCACGTAGTCCTTGTCGTTGGCCAGCATCACGCCGAACGAGCCCGCAGCGTCCATCAGGTCCGGCTGCCGCATCAGCGCGCGCAGCAGGTACGAGCTGAGGCTCACGCTCGCGTAGACGGCCACCGCGCCCTTGAAGCGGCCCGGGTCGTAGCCGGCGTTGTCCAGCGACTCCCACGCGCACTCCATGAAGATGCGCTGCTGGGGGTCCATCAGCTCCGCCTCGCGCGGGCTGTAGCCGAAGAGGCCCGCGTCGAAGTCCGTCGCGCCCTCCAGCACGTAGCTGGAGCGCACCCACTGCGGGTGGGCGCGCAGGGCCTGCGGGACGCCCGCCTCGTCCAGCTCCGCGTCCGTGGGCACGCGGCGCGCGTCGCCGCCACGGCGGAGCATCTCCCAGAAGCCCTCCAGCGTCTGCGCACCCGGGAAGCGGCCCGACAGGCCGACGATCGCGATGCGCTCCTCGCCACCACCCACTGCGTCACTCATCCGCGTCTCCATCCGTTTCCACCCGACCGCGCGAGGCCGCCGCGCGGCGGTTGACCGTGCGTCGCGCCTCGGCACGGGAGCGGCCCGCCTGCGCCGCGTCCTCCGAGGGCGTGTCCTCCCGGCGCGACAGCCGCGCCGCCAGCGCCCGCACGGTGGGGTACTGGAAGAGGTCCGTGAGCGCCAGCGTCACGCCCAGCTCCGCCGTCAGCCGGCGGTGGAGCTGGAGCGCGAGCAGCGAGTTGCCGCCCAGCTCGAAGAAGGGGTCATCCAGGCCCACCCGCTCCACGTGGAGCAGGTCCCTCCAGGCCTGGGCGAGCTGCTGCTCGATGGCCGTCCCCGGCGCCACGAAGGGACGGGACGGATCCGCGCCACCGGCCTCCGGCGCGGGCAGCGCCTTGCGGTCCGCCTTGCCGTTGGGGCTGAGCGGCATGCGCTCCAGCACCACGATGTTGGAGGGGACCATGTATTCGGGCAGCCGCTCCAGCAGGTAGGCGCGCAGCGCCGCGCCCTCCGGCTTCGCGTCCTTGCCGGTGACGTAGGCCACCAGCCGCTTCTGGCCCGGCCGGTCCTCGCGCGCGAGCACCACCGCCTGGCGCACCGTGGGGTGCTTCTCCAGCGAGGACTCGATCTCCCCCAGCTCGATGCGCAGGCCGCGGAGCTTCACCTGGAAGTCCGCGCGGCCCAGGTACTCCAGCTCGCCGTCCGGGAGCCACCGCGCCACGTCGCCCGTGCGGTACATGCGCGCGCCCGGCGCCGTCGCGTACGGGTCCGGGAGGAAGCGCTCCGCGGTGAGCGAGGGCCGCGCCAGGTAGCCGCGCCCCACCTGCACGCCGCCGATGTAGAGCTCGCCCGCCGCGCCCTGGGGCACCGGCTGGAGCTCCGCGTCCAGGATGCGGAGCTGGGTGTTGTCCACCGGCCGGCCAATGGGCACGGAGCGGCGGCCATCGTGGGCCCTGCACGCGTGGAACGTCACGTCCACCGCGGCCTCGGTGGGGCCGTAGAGGTTGTGCAGCCCCGCGCCGGGCAGCGTGCGCAGGCACAGCTCCTTCAGCTCCAGGGGCAGCGCCTCGCCGCTGCACACCACGCGCTTGAGCGACGCGCACTCCGCCACGCCCGGCTCGTCCAGGAAGGCCTGGAGCATGGAGGGCACGAAGTGCAGCGTGGTGACGGACGCGGAGGCGATCAGCGCCTTGAGGTAGCCCGGGTCCTGGTGCCCGCCGGGCTTCGCGACCACCAGCTTCGCCCCCGTCATCAGCGGCCAGAAGAACTCCCAGACGGACACGTCGAAGCTGAAGGGCGTCTTCTGGAGCACCACGTCCTGGGGCGTGAGCCGGTAGGCGGACTGCATCCACAAGAGGCGGTTCACCACCGGGCCGTGCGCGTTCATCGCGCCCTTGGGGCGGCCCGTGCTGCCGGACGTGAAGATGATGTACGCCAGCGAGTCCGGCGTCGCGGTGGGCGCGGGCGCGGTGGTGGGCTCGCGGGCGAGCTCCTCCCAGCCCGTGTCCAGCTTCACCACCTTCGCGTCCGACGCGGGCAGCCGCGCCAGCAGCCGCTCCTGCACCAGCAGCACCGGCGGCCGCGCGTCCTCCAGCATCCAGCCCAGGCGCTCCTGCGGATAGCCCGGGTCCAGCGGCACGTACGCGCCGCCCGCCTTCAGCGTGCCCAGGAGGCCCACCACCAGCTCCAGCGAGCGCTCCACGCACAGGCCCACGCGGACCTCCGGCCCCACGCCGTGCCTGCGCAGCGCGTGCGCCAGCTGGTTCGCGCGGGCGTCCAGCTCGCGGTAGGTGAGGCGGCGGCCCTCGAACTCCAGGGCGACGGCGTCCGGCGTGCGCGCCACCTGCGCCTCGATGAGCGACGTGAGCGTCGCGTCCTTCGGGTGCGCGACGGCGGTGTCGTTCCAGTCCTTCAGCACGCGCTGGCGCTCGGCCTCGGGCAGGAGGGGCAGGTGGGAGATGGGCGCGTCCGGCCGCGCGACGACGCCTTCGAGCAGCGTCAGGTAGTGGCCCAGGAGCCGCTCCGCCGTGGAGCGCTCGAAGAGGTCGGTGCTGTACTCGGCGGTGACGCGCAGGCCCTGCGGCAGGTCCACCAGCAGGAGCGACAGGTCGTACTTCGTCGTGCCGGTGTCCACCGGCTTCGCCTCCATCACCACGCCCGGGGCCTCCAGGGCCGGCATGGGCGCGTTCTGGAGGACGAACATCACCTGGAAGATGGGCGAGTGGCTGAGGTGCCGCTCCGGCTTGAGCGCGTCCACCAGCCGCTCGAAGGGGATGTCCTGGTGCGCGTAGGCGTCCAGCGTGGACTCGTGGACGCGGTTGAGCAGCTCCTGGAACGTGGGCCTGCCGGACAGGTCCGAGCGCAGCGCCAGCATGTTCACGAACAGGCCGATGAGCCCCTCCACCTCCGCGCGCGGCCGGCCCGCGATGGGCGTGCCCACCACGATGTCGTCCTGGCCCGTGTAGCGGGACAGGAGCACGTTGAAGGCGGACAGCAGCGTCACGAAGAGCGTGCGGCCCTCGCGCTGGCCGAGCGCCTTGAGCGCCTGGGTGAGGGCGGGGGACAGGTGCATCACCTGCCGCTCGCCCCTGGAGCTCATCAGCGCCGGGCGCGGCTTGTCCTGGGGCAGCTCCAGCAGCGCGTTGGGGTTGAGGCGGTTCTTCCAGTAGGTGAGCTGGCGCTCCAGCTCCGCGCCCTGGAGCCACTCCCTCTGCCACGCCGCCCAGTCCGCGTACTGCAGGGGCAGGGGCTTGAGCGGCGAGGGCTGGCCCTCCAGGCACGCGCGGTACAGCACCGCCAGCTCGTGCACGAGCACGCCCATGGACCAGCCGTCGGAGACGATGTGGTGCTGATCCACCAGCAGCACCTGCTCACCGTTGCCCAGCAGCATCAGCACCGCGCGCAGCAGCGGGCCCTGCTCCAGGCTGAAGGGCTGCTGCGCGAGCGTGACGACGCGCCGCTGGGCCTCGGCCTCGCGCTCGGTCACCGGCAGTCCCTGGAGGTCCATCACCTCCAGCGGCACCTCGCCCGTGGCGGCGATGACCTGCGCGGCGCCGCCCTCGCGCTCCTGGAAGGTGGTGCGCAGCGTGTCGTGCCGCTCCACCAGCAGGGCCAGGGCGCGGCGCAGCGCGTCTGTGTCCACCGCGCCCGTCAGGCGCACCGCGGTGGGCATGTGGAAGGCCGCGCTGCCGGGGCTCCACTTGTCCAGGAACCACATCCGCTCCTGCGCGAAGGACAGGGGCGCCTGCTTCGCGGCGGGGCGCGACTTGTCCTTCAGGAGCTGGGCCAGGCGTGCTCGCTTCTCTTCGGGCGTCATGTTCAGGCTGCGTCCTCGCCGCTGCTGCTGCCACCACCGTCACCGCCGCCCGCGTCCTCCAGGATCGCGAGCAGCTCCGCCACCTGTTCGTCCGACAGCTGGTCCATGTTCTCCAGCAGCTTCTCCGCCTCCGCCGCCGTCACCTTCTGCTTCGCGGTGGGCGTGGCCACCGGCGCGGCCACGGGGGCCTGCGCCGGCGTGGCGCCCTCCACGGAGTAGCCCAGCCGCTCGATGACCGCGTGGGTGGAGGCGTCGAAGGCGCGCGGCCACTTGATGCGCTTCCAGGACTCGCCCATCTTCTTCTCGATGCCCTGGTGCTGGAGGATGTTGGGGTCGCCCAGGCCGCCCATCATGCGGTCCTTCTTGCCGTCGTAGGGCTGGACCATGCGCTCGTCGAACTCGAGCCCCAGGAAGTGGGCCACGCCGGTCATCACCTTCGTGGGGTCCGCGACCAGGTCCTCGTAGCGCACCCAGTGGCAGCGCTCGCGGCCGATGCCGTCGAAGAAGTTGAGCAGGTTGCGGTTGGACAGGGCCCACACCGTCTCCGCCACCACGTAGGGATCCACGTCCGCGTCGCCGAAGAGGCCGGCGGCGAAGAGGCGGTCGAAGCGCATCCGGAGGATGGACTCCATCACCGGGAGCGGGTGGCGGTAGAGGTAGATGTACTTGTTGCCCTCGAACATCCGCTCCGCGCGCTCCAGCGTCTCCACGTCCATGGCGTAGGTGGGCGTCTTGTCCACGAGCAGCCGGGGCGAGGCCCTCTCCTGCAAGCGGCGGTAGACGTCCTGCGCGGACACGTCCTCCGCGACCAGCCGGTCCACCAGCGCGGCGCCGGCGGGCGAGTCCAGCTTCTCCAGCTCCATGAGCGCCCACTGGAGGCCGCCCGTGGTCCACTCCATCTCGCTGCCGAAGCCGATGTTCTGGCGCCACTCGCGCATGCTCTCGAAGAAGAGCAGGTTCACCTCCGGCGGGCAGAACAGGCGCGGGTGCCCGGCGAGCATCACGCGGAACAGCGTGGAGCCCGCGCGCGGGCTGGAGTGCACGAACACCATGGGCGGGTTCTTCTTCGCCGTGTGGGTGCGCTGCGCGCCGGACGTCCGGGCGCGGTAGGGCTTCAGCGGATACGCGGACAGCGGCTTGTTCTCCGCGAAGCGCTGCGGGTCCTGGAGCCGGTCCATCTCCACCAGCAGGTACCTGGACAGCTCCGGGATGGACGGGTGCGCCTGCACCTCGTGCGGGTAGAGCTGGAACTTGAAGTCCTGCCGCAGGTCGTACTCCAGCTCCGCGCCCAGCGCGTGCAGGTCGTAGCCCTGGAGGCTTCCGTCGGCGGGCAGCTGCTCCACCGGGATGCGCAGGCCCTCCGAGATGTGGTGGCGCAGGTACTCGGTGAGCAGGGCGGGGCGCTCGGTGGGGAACGCGGTGCGCAGGCGCTCCGCGATGGGCTTCTCCGTGGAGGCCGCGCGCTTGCCCAGCTCCTGCTCCACGCGCCCGGCCACGCCGGCCACGGTGGGCGTCTCGAAGAGGCCGCGCAGCGACAGGTCCACCTTCAGCACCGCGTGGATGTGGTTGCGCAGCTGCGTGGCCAGCAGCGAGTGGCCGCCCAGCTCGAAGAAGTTGTCGTGGATGCCGATGCCGTCGATGCCCAGCACCTGCTCCCAGATGCCCGCGACGGTCTTCTCCAGCTCCGTGCGAGGCGCGGCGTAGGGCGTGAGGATGGCGGGCCGGGCGTGCTTGCCCTTCGCCGCGTCCTTCTTGCCCTGCTCCGTCTTCGCGGCGCGAGGGCCCTGCCGGCGACGCGCGGCCAGGTCCCCCGTGGAGACGGCCAGCCGGCCGCCCTCGCCGTGCGCCAGCGCGCGGCGCAGCGCCTCCAGGCCTTCGGCGGGCTGGATGGCGAACTGGGCCAGCGCGGGGGACAGCTCCGCCATGGCCTGCGCGTCCGCGAACTGCCACGCGTCCCAGTCCACGCTCAGCCACGGGTAGGCGAAGCCCTCCGTGCCCGCCTCCGCGAACGCGTCCATGAAGGCGCTGGCGGAGGCCTGCGCCACCTGGCCCAGGCCGCCCAGCACGGATGACAGCGACGACACGAGGAGGCAGAACGCGGGGCCCTCCTTGGGCAGCACCTGCGCCAGCACCCGCACGCCGTGCACCTGCGGGCGGAAGTGCCAGGCGCACTCGTCCGGGCCCGTCTCCGCGATGGTGCCCAGCGTGGCGCCCTGCATGCCACCCGCCGCGTGGATGACGCCGTCGACGTGGCCGAAGCGCGCCACCGTCGCCTCCACCACGCCGCGCATGGACTCCACGTCGGTGAGGGACGCAGGCAGCACCAGCAGCTCCACGCCCGTGCGCTCCAGGGCCAGCGCGCGCTGGATGCGGCGGGACACCGCGTCCTGCACGCCGTGCTTCTCCACCCACGCCGTCCACTGGCCGCGGCTGGGGAAGTCCGCCGTCTCCACCAGGGTCAGCTTCGCGTGGTGCGCCGTGGCCAGCTCGGACGCCAGCGCGTGGCCGATGCCGGTGAGGCCGTCCGTGATGAGGTAGGCGCCGCCGTCGCGCAGCGCCTGCGCGCCGGCCGCCTCCAGGCGCACGGGCTCGAAGGTCTGCACCCAGCGCTGGCGGCCACGCAGGGCCACCACCGCGTCACGCGCTTCCGCGCGCAGCTCCGCGGCCAGCCGGTCCGCCACCGCGCCCGCGTCGCCGGGCACCACGTCCACGAAGCGGCAGGAGAGGTTCGGGTACTCCTGCGGCAGCACGCGCGAGGGGCCCACCAGCAGGGCCTGCTCCGGCAGCTGCGCGTCCGCCTGCTCCACGCGGGCGGAGCGGCTGGTCACCACGGACCAGGCGAGCGGCGCCAGGTGGCCCGTGTCGCCCAGGGCGCGGGCGAGGAACAGCTGGCTGTGGAAGCCCACGTCCAGCGCCCTCTCCTGGGAGACGGGCTCGCGCGACAGGCTCCACAGGTGCACCACGTTCGCGAACGCGCGGCCCTGCTTCCTCAGCGCCTCCAGCACCGCGCAGTAGTCCTCGCGGCGCGCCGGGTCCACCGTGAAGGTGCCGTCCGGGCGCTGCTCGAAGCGCGCGCCGGGGACGACGCGGAAGACGTCCCCGCCCAGCTTGGGCGCCAGGGCCTCCGCCACGCCGGTGTCGTCCGCGAGCACCAGCCACCCCGCGCCCGCCGCGTCCTTCGCGCGGGCCAGCGGCGACAGCTTCCACGAGGGCGCGTAGAACCAGTCCGCCACGTCCGGGCGCTTCGCCAGCGCCGCGGGCGCGTCCGCGCGGGCGCCACCACCCAGGGGCCTCGCGTCGATCCAGTAGCGCTCGCGCTGGAAGGGGTAGGTGGGCAGCGGCACGCGGCGGCGCTGCTCGTGGGCCGCGAAGCCCTTCCAGTCCACCGTCACGCCGCCCAGCCACAGCCGTCCCAGCGCGCCCAGGAGCACCGGGAGGTCCGGCGTCTGCTCGCGCGGGTGGCGCGTGGAGGACGCGAGCACGCGCGCTTCCGCGCCCGGCTGCTGCCTCGCCAGCGTGGTGAGCACCGTGCCGGGGCCCACCTCCAGCAGGGCCGCCTGCGGCCACTTGCGCGACAGCTCCTGGAGGCCCGCGGAGAAGCGCACGGCCTGGCGCAGGTGCGTGGCCCAGTAGCCCGGGTCGGTCGCCTGCGCCGCCTCGATCCAGGTGCCCGTCACGTTGGACAGGAAGGGCAGGGTGGGCGCGTGGAGCTTCACCTGGCGCACGCGCTCGGTGAAGGGCGCGAGGATGGGGTCCATCATCGCGGAGTGGAACGCGTGCGAGGTGTGCAGCCGCGACACCTCCACGCCCTGCGCCTCCAGCTTCGCCTGGAGCGCGTCCACCGCGTCGGTGGGGCCCGCCACGACGGTGAAGCCCGGCGCGTTCACCGCCGCCACGCTGACGCTCGCGGGCAGCAGCGGCTTGAGCGCGGCCTCCTCCAGCTTCGCGGACAGCATGGCGCCCGAGGGCAGCCCCTGCATCAGCTTGCCGCGCGCGGCCACCAGGGCCAGCGCGTCGTCCAGGCTGAACACGCCCGCGAGGCACGCGGCCACGTACTCGCCGATGCTGTGCCCCAGCATCGCGGAGGGCTTCACGCCCCAGGCCATCCACAGCTTCGCCAGCGCGTACTCCACGGCGAAGAGCGCGGGCTGCGTCAGCTCCGTGCGCGTCAGCGCCTGCGTCGCGGCCTCCGCCCGGGAGGCCTCCGGGAAGAGGACCGTGCGCAGGTCCAGGCCCAGGTGCGGCGTCAGCTTGTCCGCGCACGCGTCCAGGTGCCGCTTGAAGGTCGGCTCGGACGCGTACAGGTCGCGCGCCATGCCCACGTACTGCGAGCCCTGGCCGGGGAACAGGAAGGCCACCGGCCGCTCATGCACGTCCGGCGCGTTCGTCCACAGGCGGGGGCCGTTCTCCACCTCCAGCGCGGCGAGCGCGTCGTCGCGGTCGCGGCACACCAGCACGCGCCGCTTCGCCATGGCCTGACGGCCCGTCTGGAGCGTGAAGGCCACGTCCGCCAGCGCCTGCGCGGGGCTCGCCTTCAGGTGCGCGGCCAGGTTCTTCGTGGCCGCGTCCAGCGCCGCGTCGCTCTTCGCGGACAGCACCAGCAGCTGCGCGGGCCGGGACGCGCCGGACGGCGGGAGGGCGGGGGCCTCCTCCAGGACGATGTGCGCGTTGGTGCCGCCCACGCCGAAGGAGCTGACGCCCGCGCGGCGCGGGTGCCTGGGGTTCGCCTGCCACTCGGCGAGCTTCGTGTTGACGAAGAACGGGCCGCCCGCGAACGGAATCTCCGGGTTCACCTCCGTCACGTGGAGGCTGGGCGGAATCTGCCGGTGCTCCAGCGTCAGCACCGCCTTGATGAGGCTGGACACGCCGGCCGCGTTGGCCAGGTGGCCGATGTTGCTCTTGAGCGAGCCCAC
This sequence comes from Pseudomonadota bacterium, assembly GCA_023424585.1. Classification (GTDB taxonomy): domain Bacteria; phylum Myxococcota; class Myxococcia; order Myxococcales; family Myxococcaceae; genus Corallococcus. Next base: position 2,756 of record JAFADT010000190.1, on the reverse strand, counting down.
CGGAATCCTCGGCGGGTCCGCCTTGGCCGCCGCCGAGCGGAACTTGAACGCCTTGTTGAGCGCGCGCACCTCGATGGGGTCGCCCATCTTCGTGCCGGTGCCGTGCGCCTCCAGGTAGCCGATGGTCTCCGGCGCCACGCCCGCGGCGCCCAGGGCCTCCTGGATGACCGTGGCCTGCCCCTCCACGCTGGGGGCGGTGAAGCCCACCTTCAGCGCGCCGTCGTTGTTGATGGCGCTGCCCTTGATGACGGCGTGGATGTGGTCGCCGTCGGCGATGGCGTCCGCCAGCCGCTTGAGCACCACCACGCCCACGCCGCTGCCGAACACCGTGCCCTCCGCCTTCGCGTCGAACGCGCGGCAGTGGCCGTCCGGGGACACGATGCCGCCGGGCACGAAGGGGTAGCCCTCCGGGTGCTTCACGTGCACGGACACGCCGCCCGCGAGCGCCAGGTCGCACTCTTCATTCAAGAGGCTCTGGCAGGCCGCGTGCGTGGCCACGAGCGACGTGGAGCACGCGCTGGTGATGGAGTAGCTGGGGCCGCGCAGGTTGAGCTTGTACGCGACGCGGGTGGCGAGGAAGTCGCTGCCGTTGTTCACGTCCACCTGCACCTGGTCCATGCCGCTCAGCTGGTCGAAGTTGGGGACCAGGTGGAACACCAGGTACGTGTTGGTGGCCGCGCCCGCGAACACGCCGATGGGGCCGTCGAAGCCCTCCGACGTGTGGCCCGCCTTCTCCAGCGCCTCCCACGCGCACTCCAGGAAGACGCGGTGCTGCGGGTCCATCAGCTCCGCCTCGCGGGGCGTGTAGCCGAAGAAGCCCGCGTCGAACAGCTCCATGCCGGCCAACGCGGCGCTGACCTTCACGTGGCGCGGGTCCTTGCGCAGGACGGGGTCCACGCCCAGCCTCTCCAGCGCCGCGTCGGGCACCGGCTGGATGGACTCCACGCCGTCGCGCAGGTTCTTCCAGAAGGTGTCCAGGTCGGGGGCGCCGGGGAAACGTCCGGCCATGCCGACGATGGCGATGGCCTGCGCGTCGATGTTCGATTCAGCGGACATGGGGTGTGCTCGGGCTTCGAAAGGTGGAGGGAGGGACGGCTACTCCTCGTCGGAGGCGGTGTCGCCCCGGCGGTTCGCGCGGCGCGCGCGGCGGCGCTCCCCGCGGCTGAGCGCCTCGGTCTCCTCGGGCGCGGCGTCCGTGTCCTCGGTGCCGCTGGCGGCCTTGAGCAGCTTCGCCAGCGCCCCCACGGTGGGGCCTTCGTAGAGGGTGACGGCCGGCAGCGCGACGCCGAACTGCTCGCGCACGCGGGCAATCAGCTTCACGCCGACGAGCGAGTTGCCACCCAGCTCGAAGAAGTTGTCGTGCACGCCGACCTGGTCGATGCCCAGCGTCGTCTGCCAGAGGTGGGCGATCTTCTCCTCCAGCTCGTCGCGGGGCGGCACGTAGGCGTTCTGGAGCGCGGGCCGGGGCGTGGTGCCCAGGGTCGGCCCCGCCTCCTGCTTCGGTTCCGCCTGCTCCTGCGCGGCGGCCGGCTGGGCCCACTTGCGCGCGCGGGCGCGCAGGTTGCTGGTGGACACGGCCACGTGGGACACGGCGCCCAGCTGGAAGAGCTGCTCGAAGGCGTCCTCGCCCTCCGCCGCGGTGATGGCCAGCGCGCCGAACGGGCTCTGCGCGCCGCCCGCGCGGGACTCGTACTGCCACGCGTCCCAGCCCACGCTCATCCACGGCACCGGCGACGTCTGCGCCTGCTTCGTGGCGAACGCGTCCATGAAGGACGTGGCCGCCGAGTACGACGCCAGGCCCAGGCCGCCCAGCACCGCCGCCAGCGACGACGACAGCACGCAGAAGTCCAGCGAGCGTCCGCGCAGCGCCTCCTCCAGCGCGTACAGCCCGCGCACGCGGCCGTGGAAGGTGTCGCGCACGTCCTCGGGGCGCGTGTCCGGGATGGCGCGGAAGAGCGCCTGGCCCACGTCACCCGCCGCGAACACCACGCCGTGCAGCGCGTCGAAGTGGGCCAGCGCCGCGTCCACCGCCTCCTTCACCTGGACCTTGTTGCCCGCGTCCACGCAGACGGTGTGCACCCGCGCGCCCAGCGCCTCCAGCTCCCGCACCTGGCGGATGCGGCGGGAGGCGGCGTCCTCCTCGCCGTGGGCCGCGAGGTGCGCGTCCCACCGCGAGCGCTCCGGCAGCGCCGTGCGGCCCGCGAGCACCAGCTTCGCCTTCGCGCGCTTCGCCAGCGACCTGGCGTGGGAGAAGCCCAGCGTGCCGAAGCCGCCGATGAGCAGGTACACGCCCCCATCGCGCAGGGGCAGCTGCGCGGCGCGCGGCGCGTCCGCGGGCACGTGCTCGAAGTGCTGGACCCAGCGGGCCCCGCCCCGGTACGCGATGACGGTCTCCAGCTTGGACGGCGTGGCGGCCTCGGACAGCAGGGCGTCCACCAGCGCCGTCTCCTGCCAGCTGCCGGACGCCGGCAGGCGCACGTCCACGGCCTTCGCGGACAGGTGGCCGTACTCCTGGGGAATCACCCGCACCGGGCCCAGCACCGTGGCCAGCTCCGGGTTCGGCGCCTCGTCGCCCAGCGCCTGCATGCGGTTCGTCACCGCGACCAGCGAGACGGGGCGCGTGCCGGGCTGACGGCCCAGGGCCTGCGCCAGGGACAGCAGCCCGAGGAAGCCCTTGCCCAGCGCGGCCTCGAAGTCCGCCTCGCCGTGCGCGTCCCCCAGGCCCAGCGTGCCCAGGTGCAGCACGTGGTCCGGGG
>JAFADT010000778.1 GCA_023424585.1 Pseudomonadota bacterium | reverse complement strand
GCTCGGGGCTGGGCACGCTGCGCCGCCACCCGGAGCTGCGCTACCGCCGCAAGGAGGAGGACCTGTCGCGGCTGGCCACGCTCCAGCGGCGCATCCTGGAGAACTGCCAGGAGGCGGTGCCGCCGGGGGGCCTGCTCGTGTACGCGGTGTGCACGCCGGAGCCGCAGGAGGGGCAGGACCAGGTGGACATGTTCCTGCGCAGCCACCCGGAGTGGACGGCCGAGCCGCCCGTGCTGCCCGGCCTCAAGCTGCCGCTCGCGCAGGCCTGGCTGCGCACGCTGCCCGGGCCGGAGGGCTTCGACGGGTTCTTCGCGGCCCGGCTGCGCAAGCTCTACTGAGGGCCTCAGTCCTCCTGCGGGAGCAGGGCGGCCTGCTTGAAGGCCTCCAGCACCGCGGCGGACGCGCGGTCCAGGTACTTGCCCTTGCGGATGAGCAGGCCGATGGGGCGCGACACCGGCCCCTCGGCGAAGGGCTTGGACACCAGCGAGCCGCCCTTGATCTCCGCGTGGGCCGTGGCGACCGGGAGGATGGCCACGCCCAGGCCCATCTCCACCGCACGCTTGATGGTCTCCACGTTGTCCATCTCCATCACCGGGTTGATGTCGATGTTCTTCTCGCGGAACAGGCGGTCCAGCGCCTTGCGCGTGGGGGCCTCGCGGTCGAAGGCGATGAAGGGCACGCCCGACAGCGCGGTGAGGCTCACCTTCGCCTTGGTGGCGAACGCGTGCTGGGGCGAGCAGACCACCGCCAGCTTGTCGTCGCGGAACGGCAGGATGTCCACGCCCGCGCGCGGCTGCGGATAGGCCACGATGCCGATCTCCGCCGCGCCCAGGATCACGTCGTCGTAGACCTGATCATTGCGCCGGTAGTTCAGGCGCATGTTGACCTTGGGGTGCGTCTTGAGCAGCTGCTTCTGCACCACGTTCAGCTCGTGCAGGCCCACCGAGTAGATGGTGGACACCGTGGTCGCGCCCTGGACCTCCGTGGCCTGCTCGCGGATCTCCTGCTCCACCTCCGCGAAGCGCGCGAGGATCTCCTTGCAGCCCCGGAACAGGCGCTCGCCCGCCGGCGTGGGCGTCACCTGCCGCGCGCTGCGCGAGAGCAGCTTCTGCTCGTAGCGGTTCTCCAGGGCGCGAATCTGCTGGCTCACCGCCGACTGGGTCACGTGATTGAGCTGCGCCGCGCGCGAGAAGGAGCCCGTCTCGACCACGTCACAGAACATCTTCAACGATTCGAGCTGCATGGCCGTCTCCTACCCCCAAACCTAATGGCCGGGCCAGTGGTAATTAGGAGTCCTACCCCTCGCGCGAAAATGGCCTACGGGGAAGAGCACCCGGCCCCTTGCGCGGCGCGGCGGAAATCCTTGGCCTCTCAAACGCTGGAGTCATCGGGCGTCACCGTGCGGGCCGTCCGGCGGGCGGGGCGGCGCGTCCCCGGGGGGACGCGGGCGGGTGAGGGCGAAGAGGGCGGCGCCCAGCGCGACGAGCGCGCCGCCGCAGAGCGTCTGGATCCGGCCCAGGTCGCGCTCCGCCTCGCGGATGAGCTGGCATTCCTGGCCGGACAGGCCGGCGCAGTCCGAGGGGGCGAGGAGGGGCTTCACGCCCAGGACGAGCAGCCCCAGGCCGCCCAGGAGCAGGCCGGCCACCAGCCCGAGCGCCGCGGCGCGCAGGACGGAGGCACCCCGGTTCGAGGGCAGGGAGGTCATGGACCCGGAGGCCTAGCATCGTCCCGGGCGGGAAGGGACAGGGGAGGGGGGCGCGGACGTATGCTTCCGGACCATGCGAATCCTGTATGGGGTCGTCGGCGAAGGGATGGGCCACGCCACGCGCTCGCGCGTGTTGCTGGAGGCGCTGACGAAGGAACACGAGGTCCACATCGTGGTGTCCGGGCGGGCGCAGCACTACCTGGCCCAGCGCTTCCAGAACGTGCACGGCATCTGGGGGCTGACCATCGCCTACGAAGGCAACTCGGTGAAGAAGTGGCAGACGGTGCTCCAGAACCTGCAGGGCGCCGTGAAGGGCTGGCCGCAGAACGTGCGCCAGTACTTCGACCTGGTGGAGGGCTTCAAGCCCGACGTGGTGGTGAGCGACTTCGAGACGTTCAGCTACCTGTTCGCGAAGAACCACCGGCTGCCCGTCATCAGCGTGGACAACATGCAGGTCATCAACCGCTGTCAGCACGACCCGGCGCTGCTCGCGGGCCATGAGGAGAGCTTCGAGGCCACGCGCGCCATCGTGAAGGCGAAGCTGCCCGGGGCCTTCCACTATCTGATCACCTCGTTCTTCTACCCGCCGCTGCGCAAGCGCCGCACCACGCTGGCGCCGTCCATCCTGCGGCCGGAGATCCTGGCGTCGAAGCCGGAGGCCGGGGAGCACCTGCTGGTGTACCAGACGGCGACGACGAACACGCACCTGCCTGAAATCCTCAAGCAGTCCGGCGTGCCGTGCCGCGTGTATGGCCTGCGCCGCGACCTCACCGAGGACGTGGTGGAGGGCAACCTCACCTACCGTCCTTTCAGCGAGGCGGGCTTCATCAACGACCTGCGCACCGCGCGCGCGGTGGTTGCGGGCGGCGGCTACACGCTGATGAGCGAGGCCGTCTACCTGCACAAGCCGGTGCTCAGCATCCCCGTGGGCGGCCAGTTCGAGCAGGTGCTCAACGCCCTGTACCTGGAGAAGCTCGGGTATGGGATGTATGTGAATGAATTGAGCCTGGACGCGCTGCGGACGTTCCTCGCGCGCGTGCCCGCCTGCGCGGAGGCCCTCAAGGGCTATGAGCAGGACGGGAACACGCGGATGCTCTCCGCGCTGAACGACCAGCTGGCGCAGGCCTACGAGCACCGCGGCCACTGGCGCATGGAGCTGGCGGAGATGGACGGCAAGGCGTAGCCGCCGTCCACCGGGGTGTCCCTGGCGTCAGTGGAGGGACACCCCGTTCTCGTTGTTGCGCTCCGCCGCGCGGCGGCTCAGCTCCGTGAGCCAGGAGCGGGTGAGGGGCGTCTCGCTCTCGCTGCCCTTGTGACGCTCCGGGGTGCTGTCCTGGGGCAGCAGCCGGTTGGCGACGTCCAGCACGCGCGCGGTGAGGTTGGGCGCCAGCGCGCGGCCCACCGCCCCCAGCTTCGCGGGCATGCCCACCAGCGCCTCCGCGTCACCCCGGCGGCACGCCTCGATGATCTTGCGCGCCACGCGCTCCGCGCTCATGGACAGGCCCAGCATCGAGTTGCCCACGTGGAACCACGCGTACTCCTTCTCATGGTCGCCCTTGAAGGTCGCGTTGCGCGGGCTGCCGGTGCGGATGAGGGACGGGCACGCCGTCGTCACGCGGATGCCGTCCTGGGCCAGCTCCGTGCGCAGCCCGTCCGACAGGCCCACCAGCGCGAACTTGCTCGCGGAGTAGGGCACCAGGTGCGGGATGCTCAGCTTGCCGCCCATGGAGGACACGTTGACGATGCGGCCCTCGCCGCGCGCCTTCATGGCCGGCACCACCGCGAGCGTCGTGTAGAGCGGCCCCCACAGGTGGATGTCCACCGCCTCCTCGAAGTCCTCCAGCGTCATGGACTCCAGCGGGCCCACCATGATGACGCCCGCGTTGTTGATGAGCACGTCCACCGCGCCCCATCGCTCATGGACGGCGCCCACCATTGCGTCCACCTGCACCTGGTCGCGCACGTCGCAGCGCAGGGACAGCACCTCGCCGCCCAGTTGCTCCAGGTCCGCGTGGGCGCGCCGGAGCGAGTCGACGTCGCGCCCGCAGATGGCCACGCGCGCGCCCTCCTTCAGGAACAGGCGCGCCATCACCAGCCCCAGGCCCCGGGAGCCGCCGGTGATGAGCACCGTCCTGCCCTTGAAGCTGTAGCGCGCGCGCAGGGCGCGCTTCAGGCCCACCACGGCCCCCACCCCCGCGGCGAGCGCGCCCAGGGAGAGGCCCCTCCGCTCGGTGTGTCGTCTGTCAGCCATGGTGAGACCCTCCAGGGGAGTGGGGTGGGACGTCAGGGATGGGAGGCCGCGACCTGGTCCTCCTGCTCGCGGGACACCTCGCCGTGGAGCGCGGGCGGCTCCTGGCCGGGCAGGTCCTGGAGCAGCTTGCGCATGCGGCGCAGGGCGTCCTTGCCGCTGATGCGGTTCTTCAGCCGGCCATCCGGGCCGAAGAGGAGGAAGGCGGGGTGCTTGTCCACGCCGTAGGCCCGGGCCAGGGAGCCGTCGTCCATGGCGATGGGATGGCGCAGGCCGTGCTCGCGCGCGAAGCCCTCCACCTTGTTGGTGTCCCGCAGCTCCGGGTCGGAGTGGGTGACGTCCACGCCGATGACCTTCAGGCCCTTGGGCCCGTAGTCCACCACCCACTGGTTGATGGCCTCGAACTGCGCGGCGCAGTCCTCGCAGTCCAGGGTCCAGAAGTGGAGGAGGACGGGCAGTCCATCGAGCTCCGAGACGTGGACGGGGGCGTTCACCCACCCGCCTTCCGGGTCCAGGAGCGTGAGCGGGATTTTCGTCGAGGCCATGCGGACTCCCTCTGGGAAGTGGAAAGCGCTTCAACGGGACGCGACTCAAGCTATGCATGCGCCACCGGTTGCTCCCGGCTTCGCGCCCGTCCGCTCGTCTGCCCGGCAAGGTGTGGTGGCCCGCTCGGCCCTCCGGTGGGCAGGCGGGCATGGAGGCCGTGATGCGCATCCCCGACTTCGAGCTGGAGCGCTACTTCGCGCGCTGGGAGTTCGCCGCGCCCTACCTGCTGTGCTCCTCCGACGTGGAGGGCTGGCGCATGGCGGACCTGCTGGCGCTCGCGTCGCCGGAGGACCGCGCGCGCTGGGACGGGCTGACGCTCGGCTACACGGAGGCGCCCGGCCTGCCCGCGCTGCGCGAGGCCATCGCCGGGATGTACCCGGGCCTGTCCCCCGACGACGTCCTCACCTTCGCGGGCGCGCAGGAGGCCCTCTTCGTCGCGATGAACGTGCAGCTGGGGCCCGGCACGCACGCCGTGGTCACCTGGCCGGGCTACCAGTCGCTGTACGAAGTGGCGCGCGCCGTGGGCGCGGACGTGACGCTGCTGCCGCTGCGGGAGGAGGGCGGCTGGGCGCTGGACCTGGACGCGCTCACCGCCGCGCTGCGCCCGGACACGCGCATGGTCGTGGTGAACTTCCCGCACAACCCCACGGGCTCGCTGCCGGACCGCGCCACCTTCCAGGCGCTGTGCGCGCTGTGCGAGGCGCGCGGCATCCACCTCTTCTCCGAGCAGGAGGGAAGTCTCCATGCCCCGTCGAGGCTCTGTTGAATCGCGGGGTTGGCGGCCCACCACTGGTCGCAGAAGTCCGGTTCCGGCCGCGCCCCGTTGTTATTTCGTTGTTACGTCGAGGCGAGATTCAGAATGCCTGGGGCGAAGGATCCCTCCTTCGTAGAAGCTGCCTTGCCCCTTGATGGGGCAGGTCTCCGTCCCACGAGCCCGCATTCGGGACACGGGGACAGGGCCATTGCTCCTTCTGCCGCCAGAAGCGCCGCGAGCTGCATGAAACAGTCCCCGCAGCCGACTGCTGCATGCAGACAGGAAGAACTGACGCCTACGTTGACGAAAGGGGCTTCAGCAGCCCGCCTTGCTCCAGTAACTCCCGCACTCGCTCTGCAATCGCCACATGTTCCGGGTTGCGGACCGTGAAGCGCTCAGGCGTGAGGACGATGAGCGTCCCCTTATCCTCCACTGGTTCGGTGTGAACCGGGGCAGGCAGAGGAGGGACCTTCCCACGCCGAGCTGACAGGTACGTGATCCACGCCACGAAAGTTCCTGGCTTGGGACTCGCGGTGACCATGTCTCGATGAGCTGGTGAGGTAGCGACAGCGAAGGCTGGCTCCCAGGAAAGCGCCATGCTCCTCAGCATGGTGCTCAGGACAGATGCGGTGAGGATCCGCTCCGCATTCGGCCCCTGCTTCGGGAGCTGGAAGTAACAGAAGTTGTGCACCCTTTCGGAATAGCCACCGCACGTCACTTCCAAGCCCGTCGCATCATCGTCACTTGCGCCATTCCACGCGCTGAAGCGGAATCCGAGTTCCTCAACAACCCGATCCTTTCCCTGTCGCACAAGCTTCTCAAG
>JAFADT010000776.1 GCA_023424585.1 Pseudomonadota bacterium | reverse complement strand
GGCCCTGGCTGCCCGGAGCGCGAGGCGCCTGCCTCAGCCCGCGTTCAGCGCCGCGCCGTGGTGGCGCAGGTGGTCTTCCATGAAGGTGGAGACGAAGTAGTAGCCGTGGTCGTAGCCCTCCTGCATGCGCAGGGTGAGGGGCTGGCCCGCCGCCTCGCAGGCTTCCCGGAGGAAGTGCGGGTGCAACTGCTCCGGCAGGAACTTGTCCTTCGTCCCCTGGTCCACGAGCAGCGCCGGCACGCGCCGGCCGGCCTTCAGCAGCTCCGTGGCGTCGTGCTCGCGCCACGTCGCCTCATCCGGCCCCAGGTAGCCGCCAAAGGCCTTCTTGCCCCAGGGGCTGCGGATGGGAGCGCCGATGGGCGCGAACGCGGACACGGACCTGTACCGGCCCGGGTTGCGCAGCGCCGTGACGAGCGCGCCGTGTCCGCCCATGGAGTGTCCGAAGATGCCCTCGCGGTCCATGCGCGCGGGGAAGTGCGCGCCGAGGAGGCCGGGCAGCTCCTGCGTGATGTACGTGCCCATGCGGTAGCGCGCCTTCCACGGCTCCTGGGTGGCGTCCAGGTAGAAGCCCGCGCCGGTGCCGAAGTCCCAGTCCGCGTCCTCGCCCGGGATGCCCGCGCCCCGGGGGCTGGTGTCCGGCGACACGAGCATCAGCCCCAGCTCGGCCGCGACGCGCTGCGCGCCGCCCTTGGTGGGGAAGGTCTCCTCCGTGCAGGTGAGGCCCGCCAGGTAGTACAGCACGGGCACCTCGCCGTGCTTCGCCTGGGGCGGGGTGAAGACGCTGAAGCGTATCTCGCCGCCGCAGGCCTCGGAGGGGTGCCTCCAGAAGGACTGCGTCCCCCCGAAGCACGCGTGCTCGCTGACGAGCGTGGGAGGCACCGCGCTCATGCGTACTTCACCACGCTGCGGATGGACTTGCCCTCGTGCATCAGGTCGAAGCCGTGGTTGATCTCCTCCAGCTTCAGCGTGTGGGTGATCAGCGGGTCGACCTGGAGCTTCCCCTCCATGTACCAGTCCACGATCTTCGGCACGTCCGTGCGGCCGCGGGCGCCGCCGAACGCGCTGCCCTTCCACACGCGGCCGGTGACGAGCTGGAACGGCCGGGTGCTGATCTCCTGCCCCGCGCCCGCCACGCCGATGATGATGCTCTCGCCCCAGCCGCGGTGGCAGCACTCCAGCGCCTGGCGCATCGTCTTCACGTTGCCGATGCACTCGAAGCTGTAGTCCGCGCCGCCGTCGGTGAGGTTCACCAGGTAGGGCACGAGGTCGCCCTCCACCTCCTTCGGGTTCACGAAGTGCGTCATCCCGAACTTCTCGGCGATCTCCTTGCGCGCGGGGTTGAGGTCCACGCCGACGATCATGTCCGCGCCCACCATGCGCGCGGCCTGCACGACGTTGAGGCCGATGCCGCCCAGGCCGAAGACGACGACCTTCGCGCCGGCCTCCACCTTCGCGGTGTAGACGACGGCGCCCACGCCCGTGGTGACGCCGCAGCCGATGTAGCAGACCTTGTCGAAGGGGGCGTCCTCGCGGATCTTCGCCACGGCGATCTCCGGCAGCACCGTGTAGTTCGCGAACGTGGAGCAGCCCATGTAGTGGTGGATCAGCTGCTTGCCCAGGCGGAAGCGGCTGGTGCCGTCCGGCATCAGGCCCTTGCCCTGGGTGGCGCGGATGGCCGTGCAGAGGTTCGTCTTGCGAGACAGGCACGACTTACAGCCGCGGCACTCCGGCGTGTAGAGCTCGATGAAGTCCTCGACATTCTACACGCTGGTGACGCCCGGGCCCACGTCCACGACGACGCCCGCGCCCTCGTGACCGAAGATGGCGGGGAACAGCCCCTCCGGGTCCGCGCCGGAGCGGGTGAACTCGTCGGTGTGGCACAGGCCGGTGGCCTTCAGCTCGATCAGCACCTCGCCCGCCTTGGGGCCCTCCAGGTGCACGGTTTCGATGCTCAGGGGCTTGCCGGCCTCGAAGGCGACGGCGGCGCGGACGTCCATGGTGGGGCTCCTGTGAGTGGGGAGACGAAGCCTCCCCACTGTAGAGGCCACGCACCGCGTCGTCCGTGAAAAGAAGCGGCCCCACCCATCAGGGCTCGCTACTAGACGGAGATCAGGCCCTTGCGGATGCCCTCGGTGACGGCCTCCACGCGGTTCGTCACCTCGAGCTTCCGGTAGATGTGCTCCAGGTGGGTGCGGATGGTCGCCTTGGAGAGCGACAGCAGCCGGGCCGCCTCGCTGTTGGACACGCCCTTGGCGATGAGCTGGAGGATCTCCCGCTCGCGGTCCGACAGCGGCTTGAGCAGCGGCTCCTGCGCGGCGGCCTCCTCGTCCGTGGGCGCGGAGGGCGCCGGGGCCACGGGCTCCGCGGCGGACGGCGCCACGGCCAGCGGCTCGGTGGGCACGGGCGCGGTGTCCGGCTCCACGCGGAAGTGGCGCAGCAGGCGCCGCGCCAGGTTCGGCTGGATGACCGTGCCGCCCGCGCGCACCTCCTTGATGGCCTCGACGATCTTGTCCACCGTGGCGCCCTTGAGCAGGTAGCCGGACGCGCCCGCCTTCACCGCCTCCAGGACCTTGTCCTCCTCGTCGAAGATGGTGAAGATCAGGATCTCCACCTTCGGGAAGCGCGCCTTCACCTCCCGCGTGACGTCGATGCCGCTCATGCGCGGCAGGCCCAGGTCCAGCAGCAGCACGTCCGGCTGCTCGCGCTCCACCTCCACCAGCGCGGCCTCGCCCGACAGCGCGGTGCCCACGATGTCGATGTCCGGGTGGCCTTCGAAGAGGCGCAGCTGGTTCTTCAGGATCTTGGTCTGGTCCTCCACGACGAACACGCGGATGGGGAGGGGGGCGGCGCTGGAAGTCAGGTCCACGGGGCGGGCTCCGGTGCGTGTCAGGCGGAAAGACAGGGAAGGGAGAAGGCCACCTGGGCC
>JAFADT010000752.1 GCA_023424585.1 Pseudomonadota bacterium | reverse complement strand
GCCATGGTGGGTGGCCGCGCGGCGCACGGCCCCTTCCGACAGGCGCTGGCGCAGGCCCGGCTCCGTGAGCACGCGCGCGATGGCCTCCACGCCGCCCAGCACGTCCGAGCGCAGCCCCGTGCGCGTGGTCCACGTGGGCATGAGGAAGCCCGTCTCGCCTGGGCGGACGGTGTCCTTCAGGCCGCCGTAGGCCGCGCCCACCACGGGCGTGCCGCACGCCATGGCCTCCACGGGGGTGTAGCCGAAGTTCTCGTCGATGGAGTGCGTGGGGTGGACCAGGACGTCCAGCGCGCCGTAGGTGGAGGCGAGGTCCTCGTCCGTGAGGTTGGCGGGGAAGTAGAAGAGGTCCTCGCCCAGGCCCAGCGCGGTGATGACGCGGCCCAGCTCCTGCTGGTAGCCGGGCGTGTAGCCCAGCACGGGGTAGTCCACCCAGTAGTTGCCCACCACCACGCCGGCCACGCGGCGCGGGTGCAGGCGCTCGCGCAGCCGGGCCAGCATGCGCAGGAACAGGTGCGCGTTCTTCTGCGGCACCAGCCGCCCCACGAAGCCCACGACGACGTCGTAGCCCTCGACGCCCAGCAGCTCCCGGCACTCCTGGCGCTCGCGCGGGTGGAAGACGCCGGGGTCCACGGGCAGGGGCAGGTGGCACAGGTGCGGGGTGGGGCCGTCGAAGACGTCTCGGAAGATGGCGGCGTCGGACGTGCAGTTGATGAGCAGCGCGTCGGTGCGCTCCAGCCGGTCCAGATGCGCGGCGAGGAAGCCCTGGTCCAGGATGGGGCCGCCGTGCATGGCGAACACATGGGGCAGGTCCACGCGCGGACGCTCCAGCCAGGTGCGCCGGCTGTTGAAGGACAGCACCGCCTCCACGTCACCCGGGAGGGGCGCGTCCTCGTCCACGCACACCAGCGAGAAGCGCGAGGAGAGCGCGCGCTCGTAGAAGTGGCGGGTGCGCTCCACGCTGGGCCACAGGTGCTTGCCGAATCCGAACAGCGCGATGCGTGGCATGGCGGTCGCTCCTCGAGCTCGCGGCGGGGCACCGCGCACGGGGCCGCCATCCTAAGGAGGTCGCCACGCGTTCGTCAGCCCATGTCGCAGCCTGCGGTCCCCCGTGAGGACGCAGGCCCCGGGAGCGCAGAGGCCGCCGCGTCCATGTCGGCCCCGCCTGGTTGGAGGGTGCTGTTGGCCTCGGAGCGGATGCTGGCCCGCCGCGAGGGGGGATGCCGGGGCACGGCGCTTGAGGCCTTGCCCAGGAGGCCCCGCAGGCCTTCCCATGAGGGGGCGCGCCAACGCCAATGGACCTCTGGCGTAGCCGCCGGGCGGTGCTTTCGCCCCGGACGTGTTCACCTCATGCTGGCGGCCTGCTCGGGACCGAGCCCCCTTTCACGGCGGAACTTCCGCGCGCGGACCGCGGTTCAGGGAATGCTGGACGCGGGGGGCTGGGTCCCCGGCCTTCGAAAGGGCTCACGCACGCATGGACACGCTGGCGCTTCCACCCCTCTCCTGGGAGGCCTTGCAGGCGATGCTGTCCGAGGGCCTGGGCCCGGACGCGGTGCTGGAGGAGGTGCGCGAGCTGACGGGCGGGGTCGTCCACGTGGCGCTCCTGCTCCTCACCTCGGATGGACGGCGCGCGGTGGCCAAGGTGTCGCGCACGGCCTGTGACGCGGACCTCGCCCGCGAGGCCCTGCACCTGGAGGCCCTGCGCCAACGTGGACTGCCCGCGCCCCGCGTCCACGCCGCCCGCGTGGGCACGGCGGACGCCCCCCGAAGCTGGCTGCTCATGGCCTTCCACGAAGGCGTGAACCTGCTGGAGGCCCGCCAGCGCTGCGAGCCGGAGGCGTGGGACGCCCTCATGGCCCACCTGGGCGAGCTGCTCGCCACGCTCCACCGCGTCCAGGGGACCGATTGGGGCCCTGTGTCCGGCGCGGACGGGCCCGGCGGGTTCGCCTCGTGGCCGGCCTTCTTCCGCTCGCTCCACGCGCCCGCCTGGGACGACGTGCGCCGCACCGCGCTGCTGCCTCCGGAGGCGAACGCGCGCATCGCGGCCCTGCACGCGCGGCTGGACGTGCTGCTCGCGGACGCGGGCCCGCCCTGCCTCACGCATGGGGACCCCTTCGGCGCCAACCTGCTCGCGTGTCCGGACGCGGACGGACGCTGGCGCATCAGCGCGGTGTTGGATCCGTACCTGCGCTGGGGCTCGCCGGAGGCGGAGCTCGTCCGCCTGGAGCACGCGGGCATCGCGTCCCCCGCGCTGCGCGAGGCCTACGCGCGCCTGCGCCCGGGGTCGGAAGCGCGCATGCGGGCCCACGCGCCCCTCTACCGCCTCTACAACGCGCTGGAGCAGCTCGCGTTCCTCGTGGCCCGCCAGCGGCGGGGCGTCCTCGCCGCCCTCGACGTGCTCCCTCCGGTGGAATCAGGGTAGGCTTGGATTCCATGTTCCAGCCCTCCTCCGTCCTCCCGCGTCTCGCGCGGTGGCTGGCCTCGGCCGCCGCGTTGTCGGTCGCCGCGTGCGCCACCCCCTCTTCGTCTTCGGAAGCCGCCATGCAGACTCCCGCCGCGCCGCCGCTCGCCGCCACGCCCGGGGCCCGGCCGCCCATCGAGGTGGCGGTGACGTTCGATGACCTGCCGGCCCACGGCCCCGCGCTTCCCGGCATGTCGCGCATGGCCATCATCGAGTCGCTCAACGCGACGCTGCGCAAGCACCAGATGCCCCCCGCGGTGGGCTACGTGAACGGCCACCACGTGGAGGCGCGGCCGGACGAGCGCGAGGTGCTGAAGGCGTGGCTCGCGGCGGGCAACCAGCTGGGCAGCCACACCTGGTCGCACGCGAACCTGCGCGAGGTGGGGCTCGACGCGTACCTGAAGGATATCGACCGCAACGAGCCGCTGCTGGCGGAGCTGGCCGGCACCGCGGACAACGGCCGCGCGTGGAAGACGTTCCGCTACCCCTATCTCCAGGAGGGCATGGACCTGCCGTCGCGCGACGCCATCCGCCAGCACCTCTTCGCCAGGGGCTACCGCGTGGCGCAGGTGACCATCGACTTCGGGGACTGGGCCTGGAACGACGCGTATGCCCGCTGCGTGGCCGCGGGCAACACGAAGGCCCAGGAGTCGCTGCGCGAGGGCTTCCGCAAGACGGCGGTGAACTTCCTGCGCTGGGCGGACGCCGCGGGGCAGCAGGCCACCGGCCACCGCATGCGCCACGTGCTGCTGCTGCACGCGGGCGCCTTCCAGGCCCAGACGCTGGACGCGCTCTTGACCGCCTATGAGAAGGCCGGCGTGCGCTTCATCTCCATGGACGAGGCCCTCCAGGACCCCGCCTACGCGGTGGACCCCGGCGTGGGCGACACCTGGGGCTCCAGCTTCCTGGAGCAGCTCATCGAGGGGAAGAAGGCCCCCCACCCGCCGTTCCCGCTCCAGCCGCTGGACGTGCTGGACGCCGTCTGCCGGTAGGCGGCGCCCGCCTCAGCGCAGCTGGGCCGCGACGAGCTGCGCGTAGCGCCCTCCGCTGGCGAGCAGCTCGTCGTGGCGGCCCGCCTCCACCAGCCGGCCGCCGTCCAGCGTGAGGATGAGGTCCGCGTCCATGATGGTGCTCAGCCTGTGGGCGATGACGATGCGCGTGCAGGACAGGTCCGCGAGCGCGCGCTGCACCTGGGCCTCGGTGATGGCGTCGAGCGCGCTCGTGGCCTCGTCCAGCAGCAGGACGGCCGGCTTGCGCACCAGCGCCCGCGCCAGGGCCAGCCGCTGCCGCTGGCCGCCGGACAGGGACGACCCCTGGTCCACCAGCGGGGACTCGTAGGCCATGGGCATGGCCATGATCTCATCGTGCAGCTGCGCCTGCTTCGCCGCCTCCACCACGGCGTCCAGCGGCAGGCTGGGGTCCGTGAGCGCGATGTTGGCGCGCACGCTGTCGCCGAACACGTAGGGGCTCTGCATGACGATGCCCAGCTGGCGGCGCACGTCGCGCAGGTCCAGCTCGAACAGCTCCTGCCCGTCGTAGAGGATGCGGCCGGACTCGGGCCGGTACATGCCCAGGAGCAGCTTCGCCAGCGTGGACTTGCCGGAGCCGGACCTCCCCACCAGCGCCACCAGCTGCCCGGGGCGGATGTCCACGGAGATGTCCTCCAGCGTGGCGGGCCCCTGGCGCGTGTAGCGGAACGACACCTTCTCCAGCGTGATGCCGCCCTTGAGGCGCGGCGTGGGGCGCGCCTGGCGCACGGCCTGCTCGCGCGGCGTGTCCAGCACGTCGTTGATGCGCGCCAGGTACGTGCCCAGCAACTGGAACTGGATGACCGTGGCCACCAGGTTGGACAGGGGGCCCAGGAGGCCCAGCGCCAGCGAGTTGAGGGCCAGCATCGCGCCCAGGCTCAAGGCCCCGTCCAGCACCTGCGCCGCGCCGAAGCAGAGGATGAACAGGGGCGAGCCCAGCCGCAGCACGCCCAGGAGGGACTCGGTGAGCAGCGTCAGCCGGCCGCGCTCCAGCGACACGTTGAGCACGTCCACGAAGAGGCTGGACCAGTGCTCCAGCGCGCGCGGCTCGCAGCCCGTCGCCTTGAGCGTCTCCATGCCCGCCAGCACTTCAAGCTGGTACGCCTGCGAGCGCGCCTCCGTCTCCAGGTTGCGCGACATGAGCTCGCGCTGGCGCTTCCTCGCGCCCAGGAAGATGGCCACCTGGAGCAGCCCCAGCACCACCACCAGCGCGCACAGGGTGGGGCTCGCGACGAGCAGCACCGCCAGGTACGCCAGCACCATGGAGCCGTCCAGCAGGCCGGACAGCGCGCCGGACGTCAGCAGCTCGCGCACGATGGAGTTGCTGTTGAGGCGGTTGCTCAGGTCTCCCGCGGTGCGCTGCTGGAAGAAGACGTAGGGCAGCTCCATCAGGTGCTCCAGGAAGCCCAGCGTCACCCGCACGTCGAACTCCGTGCGCAGGTGCAGCAGCAGGTGCGAGCGCACGAGCGACGTGAGGAACTGGAAGAGCAGGAGCCCCACGGAGCCCGCGCCCATCACCCACAGCAGCGGCCGGTCCCCCCGGGGGATGACGCGGTCGGTGACGAGCCCGACGAGCAGGGGCGGCCCCAGCGCGAACACCTGCACCATCACGGACGTGGCGAGGATGCGGAAGAGCAGCGCGCGCTGGCCCAGCAGGTGGTGCGCGTAGCGCCAGACGGTGCGCGGCGGGCGCTTCGCGGGCTCGAAGGTGTCGGACGGCTCCAGCAGCACCGCCACGCCGGTGAAGTGCCGCCGGAACTGCTCCAGGGGCAGCGAGCGCCGGCCCATGGCCGGATCCACGATGTCCACCCAGCCCGCGCGCAGCCGCTCGAAGACGACGAAGTGGCGGAAGTCCCAGTGCAGGATGCTGCCGGTGGGCAGGAACTCCAGGTCCTCCAGCTCCAGGCGCGTGCCCCGGCCCCTGAGGCCGTAGCGGTGCGCGGTGTCCAGGATGTCCAGGGCGCTGACGCCGCTGATGCTCACGCCCATCACGTCGCGCACCTCCTCCAGCGGCACCTCGCGGCCGTACCAGGCCAGCACCATGGAGAGGCAGGCGGCGCCGCACTCCGACACGCTCACCTGCTGCACGAAGGGCATCCGGCGCGCGGCGGGCCGGGGGCCCAGCCGGCGCAGCACCGGGAAGCGGTCCAGGAGAGAGGGCTCCCGGGACGGCTCCGGCGGCGGATTCCGGGGCGGCTCGGACGACGGCTGGGGAGCGGTGGGCTCGGGGGCGGACATGGGAGGGTTCAGGGCCAGAGCGCGCGCAGGCCGGGGACGAGCAGCAGGAGGATGGGCCGCGAGCGCACGCGCGCATCCGCCTGGCCGAGCATCCCGTCGAAGTACTGGATGCTCGCGCCATCCGCTTCGAAGGCGCGTGAGGCCAGCCGCGCGCGCACCATCACCACCGCGCCGCTCACCTCCACGCTGGAGGACAGGGTGGGGCCCAGGGCGCGCTGCACCTCCTGCGGGCCCACCACCTCGCCGCCCACCTCGTCGATGGTGAGCTCCTGGTACTGGTGGGGGAAGCCGCGCAGCTCCAGGCGCAGGGGGCCGCCGGGGACGAGCAGGGGCCGGTATTCGCCGGGCAGCAGGGCCGTCACCAGCGTGGCGGCGTCCTCGCGGACGAGCGACGCGACGACCTCGCCTTCCGCCAGGTGCTGCCCGCGGTGGATGCGCACGTCGTTGACGACGCCCGCCTCGGGGGCGCGCACGGTCCACTGCTCCAGCCGGACGCGGGCCAGCTCCAGCTGCGCGCGCAGGGACGCGAGCGACTGGCGGGCGCTCTCATCGGACGGGTCGCGCAGGCGGCGGCGCAGCAGCAGCTCGAACTCGCGCTCGTAGCGCTCCAGCTCCGCCAGCTCCTGCGGCGCGCCCAGCCGCGCCAGCACCTGGCCCGCGGCGACGCGCTGGCCGCTTCGGACCTCCACGGCGGCCACGGTGCCTCGCACGGGCGAGGGCAGGTCGATGCGGCCCTCCAGGCGGATGACGGCGGGGCCTTCCGCGTACTCGGACACGTGGACGACCGCGCTGAAGAGCAGGGCGAAGACGCACGCGCCCAGGAGCACCCAGAAGACGGGCGTCGTCCACGCGGGCGCCAGGCGCAGCAGGCCGCCGCGCTCCCAGCCTTGCGTGTAGTGCTCGAGGGCCTCCGTGCGGAAGAGTCTGGCCCGGTCGTCCTCTGCCACGGCGGTCGCGTCTCCTGTGGGCCAGCGTAGTCCGCCCCCCGGGGGGGCGCCAGCTAGCGGGCCTGCACGGGGCGGGGGACGACGCGCGCGGCCGTGCCCACGACGACGGAGGCCGTGTCGCCCGGGGCATCGAAGGTGGCCAGCGCGAACACCATCCGCGAGGCGGCGTCCACCTCCGGGGCGATGCGCTCCACGTGACCCGGCAGGGTGCGCCCGGACGAGGACAGCTCCAGCCCCACCGGAGCGCCCGCGCGCACCTCGCCCAGCTGCTCCTCCGGGATGGCGAAGCGCACCTGCACCGGCCCCGTGCGCAACAGCCGCACCAGGGGGGCGCCGCCCGCGACGCGGCCGCCCGCGTCCACCCAGCGCTCCACCACGCGGCCCGCGAAGGGGGCGCGCACGGTCCACTGCTCCAGCCGGACGCGG